>JALOQG010000073.1 GCA_025453505.1 Myxococcota bacterium
GCGAGCGTGTCGCCGATCTGCGCGAGCACGACGGCGCGACGGTCGGACGTGATCTCGCGCACGACGACGTCCGCGCAAGAGCCGTTCGCGTTCAGATCGCAGCTCCGGCCGCTGGGGGCACAGCTTCCGCCGGTGCAGGCGGCGCAGCTGCCGTCTTCCTGGCACTCGACCGAGAGGAAGCGGACGGTCGCCGATTCGGCGGCTTCGCCGCTCGGGAAGACGCGCCACGGGAAACGCCGGTCGCACACGTCGAGCGCGCACGGAATCGCGGTCGCTCCGGTCTCGCTGCTGCGCCCGGTCGCGACCTCGACGAAATCGAGCACGCATTCGTCTTCGACGCCGTCGCCGTTCAGATCCTGGTTCCCATCGCGTTCGCAGCGGTCGTAGGCGGCGAAGCCGTTCTCGCTGAGGACGAAGCGACGCGTGCCCGGCGGGCCGGTGTAGACGCTGGCGAACGCACCGCCCTGCAGCGCGAAGGAGCGCAGCTGCGACGGGAACGTGTCCGTGGTGAAGACGACGTTCGGGCCGACCACGCCGAGCGCGCGGCCGCGGATCCCGAGATCCTGCAACCGGGTCTCGCCCGCCGCGGCGCACGCCACGTGGCCGTTGCTCGCGAGCAGCGCGCACACGATCTCGTCGGAGGTCGCCACGGCGGACGCGAGTGCGGGCGACGCCCCGTCCGGCATGAGGAGCGGCTCGACCGTACAGGACGAGGCCGCTGCGCAGCGGCGCACGAAGAGCGGGCCGCCGGGTGCGATGAAAGCCACGGTGTCCGCGCCGACGGCCGCCTGCCGAGCGGCGCCGACGACTTCGAGCACCGGCGGATCGGTTGCGAGATCGAGCACGGCGAGCACGAGATCGCGGGTCGCACCGTTGCCGTCGATGTCGAGTTCGTCGGGGCTCGCGACGCCCGTGCGGAAGATGCCGGTGCCCGACGCGGCCGGGCCGACGTACACGACGGACACGCCGTCGCCCGAGACGACGCCCGCGGCTCCGCCCGCGCCGACGCGTGCGAGGAGCCCGGTGGTGAGATCACGCAAGTGCGTGTCGGTCGCGCCCGGCGTCGCGTCGCCGGGCGTCAGGTCGGCGGCGCTCGCGAACGACACGGTGTCGGCCGACGCGTCGCCGTCCGAAGACGGCGCCTGCACGTCTTCGAGCGTGGACGTCAGCGCCGCGGGCACGCCCACGGGCGCGCGCTGGGCCGTCGACGCCTGGATGTCGAGGACGAAGACCTCGTCCGCGCCCGTCGTCGCGTTCGGAACCTGCAGCGTCAGGAGCCGGCCGTCCGGGCTCAGCTTCGGATCGCGCCCGGCGAGGTCGAAGCGGAGCACGTCCGTCACCGGAGTGCGCTTCACGTCGCGGACGTACACGAGCGTGCCGGCCGGCGTGGTCATCTCGAACGCCACGCGCGCGCCCGACGACGCCATCGAGGGATTCGCGGCTTCGCCCGCGAGACCGGCGCTCGCCAGGATCGGCACGTCGGCGCGAAGCGGATCGCCGCCGGTTCCGCCGAGCAGGTCGCGGACGTAGACGTCGCGGCTCCCGCCGTCGCTGTCTTCGCCGGTCAGCGACTCCATGCTGACGAAGGCGACGGTCCGGCCGGTGCCGGCGAGATCGCACGCGCCGGACGCGCCCGTGGCCTCCTCTCCTGCGTCGGTCGAAGTCACTCGAATGGTCTCGCACGTCGCGCGATCGAGCACGAAGACGTCGGCGACGCCGTTGCCGTCGGCTGCGTCCCCGAGCAGATTCGTGGCCGCGCTCTCGAAGCAGACGCGGCGCCCTTCGTTGGAGATGCTCGGCGCGGTGGCCGGTGCATCGCCACGCACACCCGGCGCGGCGCAACTCGGCTGGAAGCGGGCGATCGCCTGTGTCTCGCCGGCGCGCGTGTCGCGGCAGTACGTGTCGGGGCCATCGTGCCCGGGCGCATCCGCGACGAGATTCGTGTCGCTGACGAAGCAGATCGTCTTGCCGTCGGCCGAGACCGTCGGCTGATCCGACGAGCCGGTGGCCGGCGCGCCGCTCGCGTCGAGGTCGATCCGCTCGTGCAGCGTCTTCACGGCGTTCGACGCCTCGTCGAGCAGGAAGTAGAGGCGTTCGCCTGCGAGCACGAACGGCTCGCCGCCGCCCTGGAACGGCGAGAACGTGCGACCGGCCGGCAGGATCAGCGGCTTCGCCGACGCGCCGAGCCCCGAGCCGAGGCCCGCGTCGGCGGCGGCCGCCGCGGCGACCTCGCGCACACCCATCGGTGTCGTCGCGTCGCGGCAGAAGACGCGCAGGATCGGCGCGAAGACCAGACCGTCGCCGTTGGCGTCGAAGCCCGGCGTCCCGCCCGCGTTCTCCCACGGCTCGGCGAAGAGCAGCGCGGCGCAGGCGCCGGACGTCTCGACGATCGGCCGCCGGCTCGGGTCCGTCGGCGGCGCGAGGATCGGCGCACCGAACGGGCCCGTCGTCGAGGGCGACTCGAGCAGCAGCGCGGCGGCGATCCCTTCCGCGGTGCCGTCGAGCCCGATCGGGAGGGACGCTCCGCTGCTGCGCTCGCGCAGCGTGATGATCGACGGATCCGATTGATCGCCGTCCGCGTTCTTGTCGACCTGCGCGAGCGGCTCGTCGCGCAGCAGGCAGCCGATGTCGCTTTCGCCGCGGCACAGGTTCAGCGCTTCGAGCGGGATGAAGCCGTCGGTGCTCGCGGCGTAGAGCGCGGGCGGAACGAGTCCCGGCCCGCCCGAAGGCGGCGTCGCGGAGACCGCCGTGCCGGGCACCTGGCAGGCCGCCGGATGCCGGCAGTAGCGGAGGTCCGCGACGGGAGCGTCGGGCGCGGAGAGATCGCAGGTCTGCGCGACGGCGCCGGTCTGGCAGCCCGCGTCGCTGATGCAGGCCGCGCCGTCGACGCTGCAGCGTCCCGGCGCGTCGGTCTGCAAGCGGATGACGGTCTGCACGGCATCGGTCGATCCGAAGAGCGCGAGCGTGCCCGTGCCCGACGCGGTCGCGGACGACGCGGCGAACGGATCGAAGATCGGCGGCAGCTCCGTGCCCTGCAGCGTGTGACTCGACACGAAGTCGCGGCTCGGGATCACGATCGGCGCGCCCGCGGCGGAAGCAGCGCCCTGCGCATCGAGTCCGGATCCGAGCGATTGCGGGAACTCGACCTGGATCAGCTTCGGCGGCGGGAATCCCTCGACGGCGCAGGTCGGATCGGTCTGGCACAACACGCCGGTCCAATCCATCGGAGCGAGCAGGTTGCCGCTCGCGTCGAGCGCGAAGCGCAGCGCGGGGCGTGCGGGCGTCGCGGCCGTCATGGCGGAGAAGTCGTTCGGCACCGGCAGCGCGGTGAAGCTGCCGAAGCGCGGGTCGAGGCTGGTGGTCTGCGTCGAGCAGGAGCCGTCGAGGCGGTACAGATCGTCGATGCAGGCGATCGTGGCGCCGGCGAGCGACGCGTCCGTGCAACGCGTGGCGACGAGGCCGGTCGGCAGCGGGCTCCCGATCGATTCGACCACGATGCGCGTCGGACCGGTCAGCGTCTCGGGCGACGCGAGTTGCGGCGTCGTCGCGGTCGGGAAGCGGAAGCCGAGGCGGCACTCCTGCACGCTGCCGAGATCGAAGGCGTCGACGTCGAGCGAGCCTTCCGGAACCGACTGACACGTCGCCGAGCCGCCGGGTCCGATCGCCGACGACCACGCGTTCACCGCGGATTGCAGCGACGCCGGATCGCCCGCATCGCCGCAACTGCGCGCGAGCACGACGGCGTGGACGGGAGCGTCGCCTTCGGCTCCGAAGAGCAGCGTGACGCGCAGATCCTCGTCGGCGATGCAGGCGGGCGCCTCGCCGAGCCCCGGCGAGCCCGCGTCGCACACGTCGGGACGCACGCGGATCTGCAGCGACTGCCCCGGAATCGCGAACGGCGCGGTGATCGTGCCGCGCGCCGCACGAAACTGCTCGATCTCGCTCGGAATGTTGTCGCAGCCCGCGTGGGCGCCGCGCGGCGAGAGCGCGAGCAGCAGGACCGCTGCGACCGCGGCGAACGAACGGTGCGGGATCCGGGGATGCATCGAGGCCTCCAGCAGGGTTGACGCCAGGAGTGCTGGGGTCGCGGGTCGTGATACCGACAGTCGGGCGTTCGCGCATCCTAACCGATCGAGACAAACCCGAGGAATCGATTTCAGGTGAGTCCGAATGTGTCGAAGCCGTTACGAGCGCGAGCGCGACATTGCTCCGCGTCGTTCCCGAAGAAGCGCAAATTCGGTCTGCCGCGCGCGACGATGGGCGCGACTACTGCGTAGGCCCGCGCGAGTTCCGGCTGTGCGCCCATCTGCTCGGCGGCTCGCACGGCCCGGTCGAGCAGGCGCAGCGCGCGGCGGTCGTTCCCGAGCAGCTCGTACACGCGAGCCGTCAGGCGCAGCACTTCGGGCCGGTGCCACGCGACCTTGGCGGCGCTCCGCCGCGCCGTGCGCGCACTGCGCAGGGCCCGGCGCTTCGCCCGGCGGCGATCGCGCGCCGATCCGGCCTCGACGGCGCGCGCGAGCCGGGCGACGTCGAACACCAGCTGCGAGCGGTGATACGCAGAAGCGTGGAAGGGAGGGACGGGGCCGCTCGACGCGAGGATGCTGGACGCCAGTCCGAGGCTGACCTCCGCGGCGTCGAGATCGCCCTGCGCGGTCTCCGCCTTGGCGCGCGCACTCAGCGCGAGGATGTGCAGCAGGTCTTCGGGATTTTCGTCGTAGTAGGCGTTCGCGGCCTCGATGGCCTGCGACCAGGCGCCGCGCTCGAGCGGCAGCAGCGTCCGCAGGTAGTAGTGATTGGTCTTGGCGAGGTCGTACTGGAAGAGATCCCAGATGTGGTCGATGCGATCGATGCAGGCGCGGGCCGCTTCGAACGCGCCCTGGTGGATGCGCTTCTCGCCGAGCAGACCGAGGTAGGTGGTCGGACCCCAGAGCTGTCCCTTGCGCACGCTCTCCTCGACGCGCTCGGGATCGATCTCGTGCACGTCGCTCCAATCGCCCTCCAGCACGCGGCACGTGAAGTCCATCGCCAGCTGGTAGAGCGATTCGTCGGCGTCGTCGCGCGCGACCAGCGCACGCGCCTTCGCGCCGAGGCGGCGGCTCACGTCGAACGAGAGACCCGCGAAGGCGAAGAGCGCGGCGGCGCCCGCGTAGAGACGGCCGGAGCCGGGAACGGTGGCGGGGTCGATGCGCTGCAGCAGCGCGAGCGTGTCCATGCTGTCGAAGAGATGGCGCGTCGGCTGCGCCGTGACGGTCGCCTCGGCGCGCGCGTAGCGCAGGCCCAGGATCTCGCGCTGGCGATCCGTCGCGGGCGGCAGCGAGCGGCGCACGCGCGGCCCGTAGAGTCGCAGCAGCACCGCCGCGAGATTGCGCGCGAAGTGCGCTCCGATCCGGAGCCCGCCCTCGGCGACGCGATCGCCGAGCAGCACGAGGGCCCGGTTGAAGTGCTCGATCGCCTCGACGAAACGCCCGCGGTAGTAGAGCGCGTTCGCGATGCGGCTCTCGAGCAGCGCGCGTTTGCCCGGGTCGCCGCCGTCGGCGTGCAACTGGAGATACAGCTTCGAGGCCTCCTCGAAGAAGTGCAGCGCTTCGCTGGGCGCGGCGGCGCGCGCCGCGCGATCGCCGGCGCGGAACAGGTACTCCTCGGCGCGCCCGATCTCGCCGCCCTTGCCGAAGTGCAGCGCGAGCATGCCCTCGTAGCCCGGCACGTCGGGCGGCATCTGCCGCTCGATCGCCTCGGCGACGCGCTTGTGCAGATCCTGACGGCGCGCGTGCAGGAGTCCGTCGTAGATCACCTCTTGCAGGAGCGGGTGCTTGAACGCGAACTCCTCGCCGGGCAGGCGGTCGGAGGGAACCAGGAACTCCGCTTCCTCGAGCGCGCGGATCGGCTCGGACACGTCGGACTCGCCGACCACGGCGCGCACCACGTCGACGTGGAAGGACAGGCCGACGACCGACGCCGTCTGCAGCAGTTGCCGCTTGCGCAGTGGCAGCGCGTCCACGCGCGCCATCACGACTTCCTGGATCGTTCCCGGGATCGCGACCTCGTGGATCCGCTCGGTCGCGCGGAAGCGGCCGTCGTGGATCTCGACGGCGCCCTCGTCGACGAGCGAGCGGACCACTTCTTCGACGAAGAACGGATTGCCCTGCGCCTTCTGCTCGATCAAGTGGCGCGTCGCGTGCGGGATGTCGCCCTGGCGGAACAGGTTGTTGAGCAGGCTGCGCGTGGCGCTCGCGTCGAGCGGCCGCAGCTCGATCTCGACGCAGCGGTCCGGATGGCGCTCGTGCGCCGCGGCGCGGATCCGCTCGGACGTGCCTTCCGCGCCGCGCCGGAACAGGTTCAGGAACAGGATCGGGTGCTCTTCGCAGAGACGCAGCAGCGCTTCGAGCAGCTCGATCGACGACTGGTCCGCCCAGTGGAGATCGTCCATCACGATCACCAGCGGCCGCACGGCAGAGGCCGCGCGCAAGAGCTGCGTGACGCTGCGCAGGATCAGTTTCTGGAGCGCGTCACCCTGCAAGGCGTCGAGGCGCGCCTGCAGCGCCGGCTCGAGGCGCACGCCGAGGATCGAGGCGATCGGCGGCAGGGCTTCGTCCACGTCGTCCGGCAACGTCCTGCGGATCGCGGCGTCGAGCTTCGCATGGATCTCCGCGTCGTCGTCGTCGTCGTCGATGCCGATCCACGCGCGGAGCAGATCGGCGATCGGATGGAGGCTCGCGTGGCGCCCGCTCGAGATCGAGCGGCCTTCCCGCCACGCGACGCCGTGTGCCGCATCGCTCGCGGCGACCTCGGCGACGAGGCGCGACTTGCCGAGGCCCGCCTCCGCGATGACGTTCGCGATGCCACCCTGCCCCGCGTGCAGTCGCTCGAGGCAGCCGCGCAGCAGCGCGAGTTCGCGATCGCGGCCGACCAGCCCGGAGAAGAGCCGCCGCTCGGCGCCGACGCGCGCGCGGTGCAGCTTCTGCTGCTGCGAGAGCACTTCGAACGCGGGGAGCTGCGCGGTGCGGCGCGCGACCGCGACGGCCGGCAGCTCGCGAAACTCGAACACGTCGCGCGTCGCACGCTGGACCTCGAGTCCGACCCAGATGGTACCGGCCGGTGCGAGATCCTTGAGCTCGTCGGCGACGCTCACCGGCTCGCCCATCACGGCGAACTCGCGGATCAGCGGACCGCTGATGTCGCCCGCGATCCCGAGTCCCGTGTTGATGCCGGTGTGGACGTCGAGACGGACGTCGCCTCCGATCTCGCCGGCCATCTCTTCGGCCAGCAGCCGCACTCGACGCCGCATCTCGATCGCGGCGTTGACGGCGGCGCGCGGCGCGTCCTCGATCGCCTCGGGAACACCGAAGAGCGCCATCACGCAGTCGCCGAGATACTTCTCGACCGTGCCGCCGTGCTGCCGCGCGATCTCGTCGAGCAGCCGCAGGCAGCGCACCACGATCGGATAGGCGCGTTCCGCGCCGATCCGCTCGGTCATCGACGTGAAGCCGGTGATGTCCGCGAACAGGATCGTCGCGCGCCGGCGCTCGGCGTCCTCCGCGCGCTCGCTGCGACGCTGTTCCTCGCGTTCGGCGCGCAACGCGGGCGCGAGAAAGGCGCCGAGGATCAGGCGCGCCGGGTTGCCTCCGCCGTGCGCGATCACGAGCTCGCACGACTCGGAGTCGAGCGATCCGCCCCCGGCGGCCTCCACGAGCTGCGCGCTCTCGCCCGCCGAGAGCGGCCTGAGCGCGAGTTCCTCGGCATCCGGTCTCGCGCGCAGCCGGGCGAGCGCGTCGTCCGGACGCGCCCCGTGCGCGCGCAACACGAAGATCCAGAGGATCGGATCCCCGGCGAGCTCCCGCACGAGCGCCTCGACCGCGTCGAGCGTCGCCGCTTCGGCGCAGTAGAGATCCTCGAGCACGATCGCGAGCGGGCGCGCGGCGGCGCGGGCGCGCAGCGTGTTCGCGGCGACCGCGAGATCGATCGGGACGCTCTCGTCTGCTTCGTCTGCTGCGTTCGAGCGCGCGTCGCCACCACATGCGTCCAGCAGATCCGACACGAGCTGCAACGGCGAGTCCGCGTCCGCAGCGGGACGCGCGTGCACGAGTTCGAGCTTCTGCGCTTCGGGCGCCGTCGCGGCGGTCGCGAGCAGGCGCGACTTCCCGGCGCCCTGCTCTCCGGTCAGGAACAGCACGCCGCCCGTTCCGGCGCCCAGGGCTTCGAGACGCGCCCCGATGCGGGCGAGCTCTCGCACGCGCCCGACGAAGGCGGGCCCGGGCTCGACCGGGCCGGTTCCCCGGCCGGCGCGCGGCGCGAGCGAGCCGGCCAGCTCGAAGATCGTGACGTCCACCGTCTTGCCCTTGGGCCGGAACGATCCGGCGTCGCGCCATGCGAACCCGGGGCCGGCCTCGCTGCGCGTCTGCGGGCCCGCATACACCGAACCGAGTGGCGCGCGCGCCTTCAAGCGCGCGGCGACGTTGACGGTGTCGCCGAGCACGTGGAACTCGCGGATCACGTGGCCGCGCACGTCGCCCGCGACCAGCGAGCCCGTGTTGATTCCGATCACGAGATCGAGCGACGCGCCGAGCGCGCGCACGTAGCGCGCGAGCTGCTCGCGCATCTCGAGCGCGGCGCTCGCGGCGGCGCGCGCGGGCTCGACGATCGGCACCGGGTGGCCGAACACCGCCATCAGCGAATCGCCGAGGTACTTGTCCACGGACGCGCCGTGGCGCCGCGCGACCTGGTCGAGGATCCGCAGCGCGCCGGTCAGGGCGAAGTAGGCGCGCTCGGGCCCGTCGCGCTCCGAGAGTTCGGTGAAGCCGACCACGTCCGCGAAGAGCACCGTCGCGCGCGCTACGCGCCCGCTGGGCCGGTCCGGATCGTCGCTCGTCACTTCACGCAAGCGCGCCTCGTTCGGGGTCGTGGGCGCCCGAGCATACCGGGATCGGGCGGCATCCTCGCGGTGCTGCCCGGCCCTGCCTGCTCGTGCGCGCGCCCGAGCGATCACTCGAACGGGCGCGCCCGGCCGCTCTAGCGACTCTCCGCCGGCAGCGCGCGCTTGCCGCGACGCCGCGACACGACGCGCTTCACGAGCGGCGTGTCGAGCATGTGGGTACGCAAGTAGATGTAGGCGCCGCCCAGTGCGAGGAACGTCACGCCGCACCCGAAGACCAGCAGGACTTCATCGGTCATGACGCCCTCCGGTCTGCAGCAGCGCGCCGGCCGAGAGGATCGACGGGACCCAGAGGCCCACGAAGATCCCGCGCTCCCGGTCTCCCGTGAAGAACAGGTAGATCGAGAGCAGGAACGAAAGTCCCGCCGCCGTGAAGAAGAGCAGCTTCGAGAGCGCTGCCTCCGAGAGCAGCGGCGTCGCCGCGGTCATCTCCCGCACGCGGGCATCCGGAGTCGCTTCGTCGATTCGCATGGGATTCCTCTCCGTGTCGGTCCTCCGGGCTCCCCCCCATCCGGGGTACGAGGCTGGAATGACCGGGTCGAGAGCATCCTAGACGAGAACGAACAAATGTAAAGGTATTTTCTTTACAAAATATCCG
>JALOQG010000074.1 GCA_025453505.1 Myxococcota bacterium
CCGACGCGGCCGCGTTCGAGCACGCGCAGGATGCCGGAGCAGTGGTCCTCGACGTAGAGCCAGTCGCGCACGTTGCCGCCGTCGCCGTAGATCGGCAGCGGCTTGCCGTCGAGCGCGTTGCCGATCATCAGCGGGATCAGCTTCTCGGGAAACTGGTAGGGCCCGTAGTTGTTCGAGCAGTTGGTGACGAGCGTCGGCAGGCCGTACGTATGTTGGTAGGCGCGCACGAAGTGGTCGGCGGCCGCCTTCGAGGCGGAGTAGGGCGAGTTGGGCGCGTAGGGCGTCTCTTCCGAGAAGAGACCGTCCGCGCCGAGCGTTCCGTAGACCTCGTCGGTCGAGACGTGCAGGAAGCGGAAGCGCTCGCGCCCGGGGCCATCGAGCGCCGCGAAGTGGCGGCGCGCCGCCTCGAGCAGCACGAAGGTGCCGCCGACGTTGGTGTCGAGGAACGGCCGCGGCGTGTCGATCGAGCGGTCGACGTGGCTCTCGGCGGCGAAGTTGACGATCGCGGCCGGGCGGTGGTCGCGGAAGATCGCGGCGACGGTCTCGGCGTCGGTGATGTCGCCCTGCACGAACACCACGCGCTCGCCGTCGACGAGCCCGCGCAGGTTCTCGAGCGAGCCGGCGTAGGTCAGCAGGTCGAGCACCACGAGTCGCGCGGCGGAATGCGCGAGCGCGTGACGCACGAAGTTGCAGCCGATGAAGCCGGCGCCGCCGGTCACCACCCAGGTGTCTCGCGACTGTGTCATGCGGCGCCTGCCTCGCGAGGTGCGGCCAGCTTGAAGTGATCGTGGCCGGCCGGCTGGTAGGTGATCACCAGCGCGCGGCGGCGGCGGTCCGAACGGTTCGGCTCCGAGCCGTGCACGGTGTGCGGCGAGAAGAAGAAGAGCGAGCCGGCGGGCATCGCCGCGGCGAACTGCGCCTCGAGATCGATGTGACGCGGATCCGTGAAGAGCGGACCGAGCACGCCCTCTCCTTGTCGGCCGGGCAGCAACCCGTGCCGGTGGGAGCCCCGCACCACGCGGAAGCAGCCGTTCGTGGTATCGGCGTCGTCCAGCGCCAACATGACGTTCGGGAGCTGGTCGAGATGACGGCAGGCGTGCGCCCAGTACGGGGAATCCTGGTGCCACTGGAAGCCGGATCCTTCGAAGGGCGGCTTGAAGTTCAGCTTGTCGGTCCACAGCGCGACGCGCTCGGAGCCGACGAGATCGCGCATCGGCTCGACGAGGCGCGGGTCGTCGATCAGGCGGTCGAAGTTCGAATCGAGCGGGTGGAACGGCTCGACGACGCGCAGCGACGGCGAGCCCGGCCGGTGTTCGAGCTGCACCGTCACCGGGCCGGCGTCCACGTAGCGGTTGCCGTCCACGGCGTAGGGCTCGCCGTCTTCGACGAGCCGCAGGGCGGCATCGCGCACGCGATCGGCCGCGGCCCGCAGTGTCTCGATCTCGGCGTCCGAGAACACGCGCATGCGCGCGAAGAAACCGTCCTCGCGCCAGGCGCGCTGCTCGCTCTCGGTGAGTCGCCAGGAAGATCCGCTCACGCGGAGATCCGCTCCTGCGCGCGCGCGATCTCCGTCTCGAGCGCGGCGTAGTCCGTCACGACCGGAAAGTGCGGGAACTCGCGGATCACGTTATCGGGCGGGCGGAACAGGATGCCGGCGTCGGCTTCGCCGAGCATCGCGGTGTCGTTGTAGGAATCGCCCGCTGCGATCACGCGGAACGCGAGTCCGTGCAGCGCGCGCACGGCCTGGCGCTTCTGGTCGGGTTGGCGCAAGCGGTAGTCGGTGACGCGGCCCGCGCCGTCGACGACCAGCGAGTGACAGAAGAGGGTGGGCCAGCCGAGCTTGCGCATCAGTGGCGACGCGAACTCGTAGAACGTGTCCGAGAGGATCAGCACCTGCATGCGCTCGCGTGCCCGGTCGAGGAAGGCGCGCGCGCCGGGCAGCGGGTCCATCGCGCCGATGACGGCGTGGATGTCCGCGATGCCGAGGCCTTCGCGCGCGAGGATCGCGAGGCGGCGCTTCATGAGGACGTCGTAGTCGGGTTCGTCGCGCGTCGTGATGCGCAGTTCCGCGATGCCGGTGCGCTCGGCGACGCCGATCCAGATCTCGGGGATCAGCACGCCCTCGAGGTCGAGACACAGGATCTGCACGGCGGTTCCTCGCATGACGCGGCGCAGCGGGCGCCGAGCGGCCGGGCAGCATAACGCGAGCGGCCTGCCTCGCGAGCAGGCGCGGAGGTCATCCGATACGCTCGTCACGTGACCCCCTCGGCGACGCGGGGCAGCGCCGGGCTTCCCTGCCGCGCTCCCCGAACCTCGATCTCTTCCGCTTCCGCACGGCGCCCGCTGCGCGTCGCGCTCGCGTTCGTCTGCGTGCTCGCGGCCTGTGGAGGCGAGGGCGCCGGAGACGACGCGCCGCAGGGACCGCCGCCCGCGACCGTCGAGGTCCTCTCGGTGGCGCTGCAGACCTTCGAGGACCGTGCCGATCTGCTCGGCGAGCTGCAGGCCGAGAACAGCGTCTTCGTGCGTTCGGAGATGCCCGGCATCATCGAGGCGATCCTCTTCGAGGAGGGCGCCGAGGTCGAGGCCGGCTCCGTGCTCTTCCAGCTCCGCGATCGCGAGCAGAACGCGCGCCTGCACGAGGCGGAAGCGGAGCTCGCGCTCGCGCAAGAGGATTTCACTCGCACGCAGAAGCTGGCGCGGCTCAACGCCGCCGCCGCCGCGCAGCTCGACAAGGCCGCTTCGGTGCTGGCCGTGGCGAAGGCGCGTACCGAGCTGCGGCGCGTCGAGCTCGAACGCACGCGCATCCGCGCGCCGTTCGCGGGCCGCGCCGGCGCGCGCCTCGTCTCGCCGGGCGCGCGCATCAAGGCCGACGACCAGCTCGTGCGGCTCGACGCGATGGACCCGCTCGCGCTCGTCTTCACGGTTCCCGAGGTGGTGCTGCCGCTCGCCCGCATCGGCGCGGAGTTCTCGCTCGACGTCGCGGCGTTCCCCGGCCGTCGCTTTCCCGGCTCGATCCGCTTCATCGCGCCGAGCGTGGACTCGGCGTCGCGCCGCATCCTGATCAAGGGTCGTGTGCCCAACCCGGACCGGATGCTGCTGCCGGGCATGTTCGCGCGCGTCGAGGCGACGCTCGGCGAGCGCGAGGCGATGCTGGTGCCCGAAGAGGCGCTGGTCACGACGCCCGAGGGCAACTTCGTCTGGCGCGTCGGAGCGGGCGACGAGGCGGAGCGCGTGCCGGTCGAGGTCGGCATGCGCGAGCCGGGTCGCGTCGAGCTGAAGAGCGGTCTCTCGCCGGGGGATCGCATCGTCACCGCCGGCACGCACAAGCTGCGGCCCGGCGCGAAGGTGAAGCCGGTGCCGGCCCTGGCCGCCGAAGCGCCGGCCGTCGCGCCGAGCGCCGCCGTCACGCCCGGGGGCGGTGCATGAGGCTCTCCGAGATCTGCGTCGAGCGGCCCGTCTTCGCCTCCGTGCTCTCGCTGCTCATCACGCTGCTCGGTGTCATCGCGCTGTTCCGGCTTCCGAATCGCGAGCTCCCCGACGTGGACCCGCCGATCGTCTCGGTGACCACCGTGTACACGGGCGCCGCGCCGGACGTGGTCGAGACGTCGGTGACGGAGCCGCTCGAAGACCAGCTGATCGGCATCGAGGGCATCAAGCACATCACCTCGATCTCGCGCGAGCAGGTCTCCAGCATCAGCCTCGAGTTCGATCTCGCGCGCAACGTGGACCTCGCCGCGGCCGACGTGCGCGATCGCGTCGCGCGAGCGCGCAACGCGCTGCCGAGCGACATCGAGGAGCCCGTCGTAGCCAAGCAGGACGCCGACGCGAGTCCCGTGCTGTGGCTCGCGCTCTCGGGCGGCCAGGATCCCATCGCCGTCTCGCGGCTGGCCGAAGACGTGGTCAAGGATCGCCTCGCGAAGCTGCCGGGCGTCGCGAGCGTCGTGATCGCGGGCGAGCGCCGGCTCTCGATGCGCGTATGGATCGACAACGACCGTCTCACCTCGTACCTGCTCACCGTGGACGACGTCTCGGCGGCGCTGCGCCGGGAGAACGTCGATCTCCCTTCGGGTCGCATCGAGGGCGCCGGGCGCGAGTTCACGGTGCGCACGCTCGGCGAGCTCGACACGGCGCGCGCCTTCGAGGAACTGGTCGTCGCGAACGTGAAGGGTCAGCCGGTGCGGCTGCGCGACGTCGGCCGGGTCGAGGTCGGCGCCGAGAGCGAGCGCAAGATCGTGCGCTTCAACGGCGAGGCCGCCGTCGGACTCGGCATCGTGAAGCTCTCCAAGGCGAATACGATCGCGGTGGCGGATGCAGTCGTCGCGGAGCTGGACCAGATCCGCAGCGAGCTGCCGTCCGACGTCAAGCTGACCGTGGCGTTCGACGGCTCGAGCTTCATCCGGGATTCGATCTCGAACGTGCTGCACTCGCTCGCCGAAGCGATCGTGCTGGTGCTGATCGTGATCTACCTGTTCCTGCGCACTTTCCGCGCCACGCTCGTGCCGGCCGTCGCGATCCCCGTCTCGATCCTCGGCACCTTCACGATCCTCTACTTCGCCGGTTTTACGATCAACACGCTGACGTTGATGGGGCTCACGCTCGCGATCGGACTCGTCGTGGACGACGCGATCATCGTGCTCGAGAACGTCACGCGCTGGATCGAGAACGGCATGACGCCGCGCGAGGCGGCGATCCACGGCATGCGCGAGATCGCCTTCGCCGTGGTCGCCTCGACCGTCTCCGTCGTGGCCGTGTTCCTGCCGCTGGCGTACTTGAGCGACACGACGGGACGCCTCTTCGGCGAGTTCGGCGTGACGGTGGCGGCGTCGGTCGCGATCTCGGGGCTCGTCGCGCTGACGCTTTCGCCGGCGCTCTGCGCCCGCGTGTTGCGCGCCCGCACCGAGCAGGAGACGGGCGTGCGCGCCTCGCTCGCGCGCGCATCGGATCGGCTCACGGACGGGTACACGTCGCTGCTACGCCGCGCGATGGCGCACCGGGGTCTCAGCGTCGGCATCGGTCTCGCGTGGTTCGCGCTGGGCCTCGCGATGCTCGCGGGCGGCGCCGTCGACCGCGAGTTCATTCCGAGCGCCGATCGCGGCGGATTCTTCGTGTTCACGCGCGCGCCCGACGGCGCCACGATCGAGTACACGGATCGCTACCACAGCCAGGTCGAGGCCCTGGTGGCGGAGACGCCCGAGGTGGTCCGAAACTTCTCGGTGATCGCACTCGGGCTCGGCGCACCGGGCAACGTCAACGAAGGCATCGTGATCGGCTCGCTCGAGCCCGAGCGCGATCGCCACATTCGCGACGTGATCCAGGAGCTGCGGCCCAAGCTCGCCGAAGTCGCGGGCGTGCAGGCCTACGCCAACGAGTTCCAGGCGCTCGGCCGTGGCTTCGGCGGGGCGCCGGTCTCCGTCGTCCTGATGGGTCCCGACATCGAGGCATTGTCCCGCTACGCGGACGAGCTGGCACATCGCGCGGAGGAGGAGATTCCGGGCCTCTTCAACGTGCGCAGCGACCTGCACCTGAACAAGCCGCAGATCGACGTCGAGATCGACCGCGACCGTGCCAGCGACCTCGGTGTCTCGGTGCGCGAGATCTCGAGCACGCTGCAGATCCTGCTGGGCGGCGTCGATCTCTCCACCTTCAAGCTGAACGGGCAGACCTACGACGTGATCGTGCAGCTCGAGCGCCGCGAGCGATCGCTGCCGACCGACATCCCGCTGCTCTACGTGCATGGCACGGACGGCCAGCTCGTCCCGCTCTCGTCGATGGTGACGCTGCAGGAGAACACCGCCGCGAGCGGCGTGCCGCACTTCGATCGGCAGCGCGCCGCCACGGTGACGGCGAGCCTCGCGCCGGGCATCTCGCAGGGCGAGGCGCTCGAGAAGGTGCGCGCGCTCGCCGAGGAGATCCTTCCCGACGACGGCGGCCATCGCGTCGGATTCTCGGGCGAGTCCGAGCAGTTCTTCGAGTCGGGACAGGCGATCGTCTTCGCCTATCTGCTCGGCATCGTCGTGATCTATCTCGTTCTCGCCGCGCAGTTCGAGAGCTTCGTGCATCCGCTCACGATCCTGATCGCGGTCGCGCTCTCGTTCACGGGCGCTCTCGCGACGCTCTGGATCACGGGCACGACGCTCAATCTGTTCAGCCAGATCGGGATGGTGATGCTGGTCGGGCTCGTGGCGAAGAACTCGATCCTGATCGTCGAGTTCGCCAACCAGCTCCGCGAGGAGGGCAAGGGCATTGCGGAGGCCGCATTCGAAGCCGGCCGCACGCGCTTCCGCCCGATCCTGATGACCGCGCTCTCGACGATCGTCGGCATGCTGCCGATCGCGCTGGGCGGCAGTCGCGAGATCGGCGCGCTGCTCGGCGTCGGCGCCGGCGGCGAGCTGCGCGCGCCGCTCGGCATCGCAGCCGTCGGCGGCATGGCGTTCTCGACTGCGCTGACCGTCTTCGTGGTGCCGGCGGCCTACGTGTTGATCGAGACGCTGCGCACGCGCGGCCGGGAACCGCGGAGCGTGGCGACGCCGACGCCCGCAACTCCGGCCGCGTAGCCGGACGGCCTGGTCCTAGGGTTCGAGGATCGGGTAGAGGCGCTGGGCCGGCGCCGTCTCGCGGAGCTTCTTGAGCGCGCGCGCTTCGAGCTGCCGCACGCGTTCGCGCGAGAGGCCGAGCGACTGCCCGATCTGCTCGAGCGTGTGCTCTTCCTCGCCGCCGAGGCCATAGCGCAGGCGCAGGATCAGCTGCTCTCGATCCGAGAGGCTCTGGATCAGCGATCCGACGCCCGTGCGCATGCGGTCGCCGTCGATGCCGCCGTCCGGCGTACCGGCCGTCGGATCGGAGACGAACTCTTCGAGTCGCTTTTCCGTGCCGGCGACCGACGACTCGAGCGAGATCGCCTCGCGCGAGAGGCGGTCGAGTGACTCGAGCGAATCGATGTCGGTGCCCAGCGCCGGCGCGAGCTCCGCGGCGGTCGGCTCGCGGCCGAGCTTGCCGGTCAGCTCCGCGCGCACGCGCTGGCTGCGCTGCAGCCGGTCGTGGACGTGCGACGGCAGGCGGATCGTGCGCGAGTGGTTCTGGATCGCGCGCACCAGCGCCTGACGGATCCACCAGACCGCGTAGGTCGAGAACTTGAAGCCGCGGCGGTGGTCGAACTTCTCGACGGCGCGGATCAGGCCGAGGTTGCCCTCCTGGATCAGATCCGGGAACGACAAACCGAGGTTGCGGTAGTCCTTCGCGATCGCCACCACGAGCTTCAGGTTGTGCTCGATGAAGCGGTTCTTGACCTCGGTCATGCGCGCGTGCGCGTCGCGAACCGTCGCCACTCGCTCCAGCATGGCGAGCTTGGGCAGGCCGGCCTCGAGCTCGAGGTCGGTGAGCTTGCGCGTGCCCTTGCGGGCGTCGCGCATCTGCTTGGCGATGGCCGTGACGCGCTCGCGAAGCTCCGCCAGGACGGCCAGCGAGAGCTGCGCCTTCTCCATCTCGTCGGCGATCTTCTCGTCGGCGCGTTCGACGGCCTTGGTCGCGCGGCGCTTGGCCTGCTTGTCGCGATCCGCGTGCAGCACGCGCAGCTTCTTCACCGCGCGCTCGACGCGCGCCGCGATCTCGCCGGTCTCCTCGTCACCCATCGACTCGGAGAGCTTGGCGCCCGTGTGAGAGAGCGCGCGCAGGCTGTCCCAGCGCTCGACGACGTGGCGGGACGAGCACGGAATCCGATAGAGCGAGCCGCGCAGCGCCGCCGTGGCGGCCTCCAGCTCCTTGGCCAGGTAGACCTCTTCCTCGCGGCGCAGCGTGCGCGTGCCGCCGATCTCCTGGAAATACGATTCGAGGGGGCGTCGCTCGCGCCCGGGATCCAGGTCTTCAGCGGCGTAGGAAGCCGTCGCGCCCAGCGGGCCGCGGCCTTCGACTTCGCTCGCCACCGACGTCTGCCGATCCTCCAGCTTCACAAAGAACCTCTCGCGGTTGAGGGGGTGTTCGATCCGGGTCCGCCCGAGTTGCCCGAGCTTTTCGTGAAACCCTCGGTCACTTCATTCGACCCGCCGTTCGACCGTGTCCGGGTCCGCCATTCGCGACGGAGTTGCCGGTCGGAGTTCATCTCGGTCAGAGGCTTGTTTGGCCCCGCGGGGTGTGGAGGACCCCTCGCGGCGCGCGCCTCGGCTGCCTTCGAGCTCTCGTCGGCTCTTCGGGGGGCGCCCGAGCAGCCCGGCATTGTCTACGCATCTCAGCTGCTTTTCCAGCACTTTTTTGGCCTCGGTGTCGAGCGCGAAGCAGATCGAAGTGAAAAGCCCTCGCCTTGCATCCCTATCGGCCCTCTCGGGAGGGGACCGTAGTCCCCGGGAGGAGCGGCGGTCCCGCTGGATTCGCAACAATGCGCCGCGATGACGGTGGCCCAGGCCGCAGCGTTCTCGGAGCGGAGCTTCTATCTCCAGGAGTTCCGCGGCCGCACGCTCGGAATCGCGTGTCCTGCGGGTTGGCTGCACGATGCGCCCGGGATCGCCAGCGTGATCCACACGCTCGCGCGCAACGAGACGCGCGTGATCGTGCTCTCTTCGCGGCGCGCGGCGCTCGCCAGCGTGGTGGGCGACCGGATCCTTCCCGCCGCGACTCCCCATCTGGAGACCGCCGTGTGGCGCACGCTCCGGCAGTCGTCGCGCCTGGGCATCCTGCTCGGGGGACGCCAGCCCTTCGCCGCGCGCTGCCGCGATCTCGCGCTGCGGCTCGGGTTCTTCAAGCTGATCTGGATCCACCCGCAGGGAGGCATGCGCGATCCGACGACGGGCGAGCGGCTCTCGTTCGTGCACCAGGACGAACTGCGCGCCTTGCTCGCACATCCGCGCC
Source organism: Myxococcota bacterium (assembly GCA_025453505.1). Lineage (GTDB taxonomy): Bacteria > Myxococcota_A > UBA9160 > UBA9160 > PR03 > PR03. The sequence continues at coordinate 8,839 of JALOQG010000074.1, forward strand.
GCATCTCGCGCGAGCGCCGAGCCCTGCTGCGCGAGATCGATCGCCTCCTCTCGGGCGGTCTCGCGGCGGTCAACGTCTGCACCGCGGCCGGGCTCGACGAGGAACTCTTCACGTACTCGGGGTCGGGCACCCTGTTCACGCGCAAGCGCTACATCCACGTTCGCGAGCTCGGTCTCGACGACTTCGATGCGGCCTACGACCTGATCGACCGCGGCGTGCGTGACGGCTCGCTCGCACCGCGCAAACCCGCGGAGGTCGACCGCATCCTGGCGAACGGCTTCGGCGCCTTCGTCGAGGGCTCGCACCTCGCGGGAATCGGTGCGCTGCTCCCGTATCCGGAGTCGCGCGCCGGGGAGATCGCTTCGCTCTACACGTTGACCCGTTTCCTCGGCGAAGGCGTGGGGGACCAGCTCGTCCGCTTTGCGCTGCGCCTCGCTCGCGAGGCCCGCATGCGCTGGGTGTTCGCCTGCACGACCCAGGAGCGTGTCGGCGCCTTCTTCGATCGTCACGGCTTCGACCGCGTGCCCTCGACCGAGCTGCCCGAGCGCAAGTGGCGCGGCTACGATCGCCGCCGCCGCCGCCGGTTGCTCTGCCATCGGCGGGACGTGCACCGGCGCCGCTCGCGCACTGACGCCTCCTAGGTCCGCCGTACTCTCGAAGGGTGCTCTTCGCTGCCGGAGACGCT
>JALOQG010000456.1 GCA_025453505.1 Myxococcota bacterium
ATCCTGGAATCACGACCCGAGGAGTGACGACGCCGAAGCGGCCGAGATCCTCGCTTCGAGCCTCGCGCGGCGGGTCCGCGCGTCGGTCTGAGTCGCGGCGGAGGCTCGCCCCAAACTCTGCGCAGCAGCACGCTCGCGAGCGCCAGCGTGGCGCGCTCGAATCAGGGCCCGGCCCTACGCCGTGTTGCGCCGCGTCTGCGCCGCGCCCTGGTGCGCGTCGAGCCACTCCGTCACGCGCGGATAGATCTCGTCGGGCGCGTGGCGGCCGAGCACGAGATCGACGTGACTGTATTCGTGCGCGAGGCCCGAGGCGTGGCCGGCCAGGAAGTAGCTCTTGTCGCGCGAGCCGAGCCGCTCGACGAGGCGTTCGAGATCGGCGGGCGGCGTCAGGCGATCGCGCGCGCCCGCGATCACGAGGATCGGCGCCTCGATGCGCTCCAGGTGATCGCCGAAGCTGAACAGGTCGTAGCGGTCGCTCATGCGTTTGGCCTCGTACCAGCGCGCGAACTCGATCAGCAGCGAACGCGGAATGTCCTCGACGCCGTTGCGCATCATGAAGCGCACGATCTCGGCGTCGAAGTTGTCGGGATGCCAGAACCAGTCGCGGATCAGGGTCGGCGCGACGTTCGTCGCGAGCACGTTCGCGAGCGGCGCGCCCGCACAGGCGAAACCCTTCGCCGGCAGTCGCGGGGGCGCGAAGCGCAGCAGCCGGCGCAGCCGCACCCAGCGGTCGATCGCCTCGTGGCCGACGTCCGTCATGCCCGGCGAACCGAGCGTGACGACGCCCGCGAAGGCGCCGGCGGCCGGCGACATCAGGCTCGCGTACGCGACCATGCCCCCGAGCGAATGTCCCACCCACAGCACGCGACTGCGGCCGGTGAGCCCGCGCACCAGTCGCAGCGCCGCGGGGACGTCGTGCTGCACGTAGTCCTCGAAAGTCCACGACCACGGCACCGGCGGCAGGCGCAGGCGGCGTCGCGATTTGCCCGCTCCGCGCAGTTCGAGTCCCCACACGTCGTAGCCCGCGGCCGCGAGATGCCGCGAGAGACTCGTGCGCCCGGGTCCGTCCATGTTGAAACGGTTCGAGCCCATGCCGTGGCACAGGATCACCGGCGTATCGTGTCCGTTGCGTCGCGGTGGACGATGGTGCAGCGCGATCTGCCAGCCGTCGCGCGTGGCTGCGTAATGGAGCGTCGGTTCGGTCAAGGCGATCTCCGTCGTGCGAGCGCGCACGAACGTAGCCCTCGCCGGTGCGAGCGGGAGCGGCGGCGGTCACGCGGGCGACAAGGCGGCGAAGCCTCAGCGCGCGGGCAGCGTCGCGAGCGTCTCCGCGATCCGCCCGAGCAGGCGCGGATCGGTGACCACTTCGATGACGCCCATCCCGACGAACTGCACGCCGATGCACACGAGCAGGAAGCCCATGATGCGCGTCAGCGCGTCGATGCCTTGATCGCCGAGCAGCCGCTTCACCGCGCGCGCGCCGCGTAGCGTCGCCCACGAAATCGCGATCACGAGCGCGATCCCCGCTGCGATCGCGAGATGATCGGTGATCGACTCGGCGCCGGCGGCCATGCCGATCGTCACCGCGATCGAACCGGGCCCGCTCAGCATCGGCACCGCGAGCGGCGTGAAGGCGATCTCCGCGCGCGGCGGCGGCGCGCCCGGCGCCTCCTCCGTCTCCGCCGGCGAGAGCATCGAGAATCCGACCCGCGCGACGATCAGGCCGCCCGCGATGCGCAGCGCCGGAATCGAGATCCCGAAGAAGTTCATGATCAGCGCGCCCGCGAACAGGAACGTCCAGAGGACGCCGAGCGCGTAGAGCGACGCGAGCGTCGCCTGGCGCTGCCGATCCTCGTCGGAGAGCCGCACCGTCAGCGCGAGGAACACGACGGCGGTGCTCCACGGGTTCACGATCGGCAGCAGGCCGGCGAACGTGGCGAGGACCGTCGTGAGCCAGTCGCCGATCATGCGCGCATGCTACGCCATCGAATCGATCGTGCCCGAGGGGATCGGCGAGAATCGGCGCAGCCGCTGTCGATCGCGCCCTTCTCCGTTCGACTGCGGTATGAAACCCGAGGAGGATCTCCGATGACCGCATTCCTGCTTCTCTTCGTCGATCGCAAGGGCGCGCCGGCCGCCGTGCCGGACGACCTCGCCGCGCTCTCGCGCTTAGCGCGCGAACTCTCGGCCGCAGGCAAGCTGCTGCGCGCCGGCCGCCTCGCGCCGGAATCCGCGGCCGTGCGCATCGCGGTGCACGACGGCCACACGATCACGACCGACGGCCCCTTCGCGGAGGGCGCCGAAACGCTCGCCGGCTTCTGGCTCGTCGAGGCCGCCGACGCAGCGGAAGCGACCGACCTCGCGCGCCGTGCGTTCGAGCTCGGCCCGCCGGGCGCCGTGGACGTACACGCCGTCGCGCAGCGCTACTCGGTGCGTCCCGATCCGGGCACGGGCGTCCCGTTCCTGCTCGCGTTCTGCAACGACCCGCACCTCGCCGACTGCGACCAGGAGAAGCTGCAGGAGATGATCGCGTACGGCGCCGCGCTCGAGCGCGACGGCAAGCTCTTCGAGACGACGCCGCTCGCGCGCTCCGCGCCGTCGCCGCGCGTCGAGTCGCGTGGCGGCCAGACGCTCGTCACCGAAGGCCCGTTCGCGGAGGCGAAGGAAGTGATCGGGGGCTACACGCTGCTGCGTGCGACGAGCCGCGCCGAGGCGATCCAGATCGCGCGCCGCTACCCGGCGGCGCGCTGGGGCACGGTCGAGGTGCGCGAGATCGTCGAGCCGGG
>JALOQG010000457.1 GCA_025453505.1 Myxococcota bacterium
CGGCGCGCCGCGTTGCCGTGCGCGCGTCCGCGATGAGCGCGGGCAGCTGCTTCGTGCCCGCCTCGAACTGCTCCGACAGGCGCGCGATCTTCGCGGTCGCCTGCTCGACGCTCGCGAGGGCGCGGCGTACCTGCCCCTGGTTCTCCTCGCCGAGCAGGGCGTTCACCCTTGCGGCCGCCTCGCCGATCGAAGCCAGCAGATCCTCGCCGGAGTCGAGCAGTGACGGCCGCAGCGGAATGCGCGCGTGCAGCCCCGGCGCGAGCGGCTTGCCGGCCGGAGCAGCGTCGTTCAGCTGCACCAGCGCGAGCCCGGTCACGCCCTGAAAGCCGAGCTGCGCGTAGGTCTCTTCGCTCACCGGCGTGCCCTCGGCGATCGCGAGCGTGATCAGGATGTGCCCTGGCGCCGCCGGATCGAACCCCATCGCGGCGACGCGCCCGACCTCCAGCCCGCGATACAGCACCGGCGCCTCCACCTTGAGCCCCGTGACCGGGCGCGAGGTCGAGACCGTGTAGGGCACGGTCTTCGTCTTGTCCTGCCCGAGCCATGCGGCGATCGCCGCGAGCGCGATGCCGAGCAAGAGGACGAAGAGCCCCGCAGCGAGGGCGTGTGCGCGATTCTCCATGACGGTGCTCCTTCAGCCCGGTTCGTCCGCTTCTTCTTCCTCGTCGTCCAGCTCGGCCGGCAGCGGGTGCTGGTGGAACGCGGCCAGCGCGCGCCGGCCGCGGTCGCCGAGGAAGTACGACTCGATGAAGGGGTGGCGCGTGCGCGTCACCTCCTCGATCGGACCGATGACGACGACCTGCTGGTCGGCGAGCACGGCGACGCGGTCGGCCGACGAGACGATGGTGTCCAGATCGTGCGTGACCATGACCACGGTGAGCCGCAGCTCGTGGCGCAGCTCCTCGATGAGCTTCACGAAGCTCTCGCTGCGGTCCGGGTCGAGCCCGGCGGTCGGCTCGTCGAGGAAAAGGAGCTCCGGGTCGAGCGCGAGCGCGCGCCCGAGCGCGACCCGTTTCACCATTCCGCCGGAGAGCTCCGCAGGCATCTTGTGCGCGTGCGCGGGCTGGATGTCCACCATCGCGAGCTTGAGCATCACCACGTCGCGGATGAAGTCCTCGTCGAAGCACCGCAGCTCGCGCAGCGGCAGCGCGACGTTGTCGTAGACCGAGAGCGCGCTGTAGAGCGCGCCGCCCTGAAACAGCACGCCCATGCGCTTGCGCAGCTTGTGGAACTCGGCCTCCGACGCGTCGTGCAGCGAATGCCCGAAGATCTTCACCGTGCCGCGCGTCGGGCGCTGCAGGCCGAGGATCTCGCGCAGCAGCGTCGATTTGCCGCTCCCCGATCCACCCACCAGCGCGACGACTTCGCCGGCGTGAATGGTGAGATCGAGGTCGCGATGCACGACCGCATCGCCGAACTGCGTCCACAGCTTCTCGACCTGGATCGCGGCCGTCATCGCGACGCGAAGCCCACGTGCGAGAACATCACCGCGAAGATCGCGTCGACGATGATCACCACCGTGATCGCCGTGACCACCGACTGCGTCGTGCCGCGCCCGAGGCTCTCGGTGTTCGGCTCGATGCGCAGGCCGAAGTAGCAGGCGATGAGCGCGATCAGCACGCCGAACACCGCGCCCTTGCCGAGCCCCAGCCAGTAGTTTGCGATCGGCACCGCGTGCGGCAGGGTATCGATGAACATCCGGTAGCCGATGCCGAGCTGGAGCTTCGTGGAGAGCATCGCCCCGGTGAGGGCGACGAAGTTCGTCCAGAGCACGAGCAGCGGCACCGCCACGGCGAGCGCGATCACCTTCGGCAGCACGAGCCGCATCGCCACCGGAATGCCCATCACCGCGAGCGCGTCGATCTCCTCGGTGACGCGCATCACGCCGAACTGCGCCGTCATCGCCGAGCCAGAGCGGCCCGCGACGAGGATCGCGGCGAGCATCGGTCCCAGCTCGCGGACGATGCCGATGCCGACGATGTTGATCACGAACACGTTGGCGCCGTAGGCCTTGAGCTGCTCGCCGGAGAGGTACGCGAGCACGACGCCGATCAGGAAACCGACCAGCGCGGTGATGCCGAGCGCCTGCACCCCGGCCCGATAGATCGTCGCGGAGATCTCGCGCCACGGCCCGCGCGCCGGCGCGCGGGCGAGCGCCACGAGGTCGAGCGCGACCTGCCCGAGCAGGCGCACCAGATCCACGAATCCGCCTGCGATCGCCGCAGCGCCGTCGCCGAGCGAGCGGATGGGCTCGATGAGCGCGATGCGCCGCCGCTCCGGCGCCACCTGCGGGATCGCAGCGAGATCGGCGAACAGCGCCTCGTGCTCCGGGTGCGCGACCAGCTTCGCCGGCTTGCGGCGGTTCCACGCGCGCCAGATGAGCAGCGCGCCGATGTGATCGAGCCGCTGGACGCCGCTCAAGTCCCACGTCTCGGCGCCCGCGTAGCGCGCGAGTTCGCCGCCGAGCTGGCGCGACCGCGATTCGAGCGAGCGGATGTCCCAGGCGCCGGCCAGCGCGATCGCGCCGCCGGCTTCCCCTCGCCGGTCGCGGATTTCCGGATGGTGGATCACGATGCGCGCCACACGGTGCGGAGGCCTCCCCTTGCCTCCGCGGACAGGCTATCAAAAACCGGCGCGGGACGACGGCCTATCTCTCGGCCTGCGCGGAGCGGCTCAGTTCGTCTTCGCGCCGCCCTGTGCGGGGCCTCTCGCCGCAGGAAGCGGCAGACCCGCAACTTCCATGACGCGCTCGACGGGGATCGCGAAGTTGAGGTTCTGCGCATCGT
>JALOQG010000075.1 GCA_025453505.1 Myxococcota bacterium
GCATGCACGCGCCGGCCGTCCGGATACTCGATCACCTGGATCGTCGGATCGGAGTAGACGCCGACGAGGCGGCCGACCTCGATCCGCACGCCCGTCTCCTCGTAGACCTCACGCGCTGCGGCCGTCTCGACGGACTCGCCGGGCTCGACATAGCCCCCGGGGAGTCCCCATTGCGCATTGTCGCTGCGCTGCATGAGCAGGAGGTCGCGACGCGCCTCGCTTCGCCACACGACGGCGGACACCGAGAGACGCACCTCGTGCGGATCCGTCGCGAAATAGCGACTCAAATGGGCGCTCCGGAGCGTTGCGGGGAAGCGACCCGGAAATAGCTCCGCCCGGCGCAAGCTGTCAACGCATGCCCGCCGCACGACCCGCAACGAAAAACGGGAGGTCCGAGGACCTCCCGTTTCGCATCGAGCTGCGAACCGATGCAGGGATCAGCGCTTCGAGAACTGGAAGCGCGCGCGCGCGCCGCGCTGGCCGTACTTCTTGCGTTCCTTCTTTCGCGCATCGCGCGTGAGGAACCCGGCCCGCTTGAGCGAAGGGCGCACGCCCTCGTCGAGATCGCACAGCGCCCGCGCGATGCCATGGCGCAGGGCTCCGGCCTGGCCCGTCGGGCCTCCACCGCGCACCGACGAGACGACGTCGTAACGCGTCGTCGCGTTGACCACGTCGAGCGGCTGCTTCACCAGCGTGCGCAGCGATTCGCGGCCGAAGTACTCGTCGAGAACCCGGCCGTTCACCAGGATCTGGCCCGTACCGAGCTTGAGTCGGATGCGGGCGACGGCGGTCTTGCGCTTGCCCGTGATCGGGACGGCGTTCAGGGCCTCAGCCAAGCGGCAGCTCCTGCGGCGTCTGTGCCGCGTGGGGATGTTTCGGACCGGCGTACACCTTGAGCTTGCGGTGCAGCTTCCGGCCGAGCGAATTCTTCGGGAGCATCCCGCGGACCGCCGTCTCGAGGACGCGCTCCGGATGGGCCCCCCCCAGCACCTGGTCTGCGGTGGTGGACTTCAGATGACCCTTGTAGCCGGTGTGCCGGTAGTAGGTCTTCTGTTCACGCTTCCGGCCCGTGAGGCGCACACGCTCTGCGTTGACGACGACGACGAAATCGCCGGCGTCCGCGTGCGGCGTGAACATGACGTTCTGCTTGCCGCGCAGCAGCGACGCGATGCGCGTCGCCAGGCGGCCGAGCGTCTGATCGGCTGCGTCGACGATCCACCACTGCTGGCGGTCGCCGGAGCGCAGGCTCTTGGTCGGCCGCGGGGGCCGGGCAACGGGCATGGGTCCCTCCGAGGAAGCGGCAGGGTTTAGCTGCGGGGCCGCTCGGCGTCAACCCGCAGGCGGGTCCAACCCCTTGGATTCCGCTGGGAAATCTGCGTAGTCCACGCGCACGAGGCAGAGTCCGCGAGCGGGCGCCGTAGGACCCGCGAGACGCCGGTCCCGCGCGGCCAGAAGTGCGCTCGCGCCCGCCGCGTCGAGGCGGCCCCGGCCCACTTCGAGCAGAGTGCCGACCACGTTACGCACCATGTGGCGGAGGAACCCGTCGCCCTCGAGTTCGACCGCGACGTCGCCGCCCCAGCGTCCCAGGATCTCGCAGCGCGACAGCGTCCGGACCGTGGAGGGCGTCGAGGAGCCAGCGGCCTGGAAGCTCGTGAAATCGTGCCGGCCCACGAGTCCACACGCGAAGCTTCGCATAGCCGCGAGGTCGCGCGGCGCCCGCACCCAGAGCGAGGTCCGTTCCCGCAGGGGCGATCGCGTCGCGCCCGTCCAGAGGCGGTAGCGATACAGCTTGGATCGCGCGCCCCGCCGCGCATGGAAGGCGTCGGGCGCGACTTCGAGCGCGGGCACCGCGACGTCGCGCGGCAACACGCCGTTCAACGCGCGACGCAGCGCCTCCGCCGCGAGACGCGTCTCGACCCGCGCATGCGCGACCTGCCCTTCGGCGTGCACGCCCGTGTCGGTACGTCCCGCGCCGTGGACGTCGGTCGTGACTCCCGTCACGTGCAAGAACGCCGCCTCGAGCGCTCCCTGCACGGTGCGCGCGCCGGGCTGCCGCTGCCAGCCCTCGAAGTCGGTGCCGTCGTATTCGACGACGAGGCGATGGTTGGGCACGCCCTACACGCGCCGGAAGCGCGCCTCCGCGACCCGCACCGCGTGCGTCGCCGTCAACGCGAGTCCGTCGGCGGCGAGCCACAGCAACGCACCGCGCTCGCAGGACGGATCGCGCCGCACGCGCCCGACGAAGACGTCGTCGCTGCCGGCCGCCGCGCGCGTCGTCGGTGCGGGCAACCCGAGGTCGAGGCCGTCGACCTTGGCGAGCAGCTCGATGATCCGCGCGAGCGACACGTCCTCTGCGAACTCCGCCGCGAGCGAGATGCCCTCCCCGCAGAACACCGGGATGCGTAGCGCCGTCAGCGCGATCCCGACCTCGGGCCCGAGCGCCCGCGCGAGTACGGCCGCGAGCGCGTGTTCGGCGGCGCTGACGCCCGCGTCGTCGATCTCGCCGATCCACGGCAGCACGTCGAACGCCACCGGATGGCCGAGCGCCGCCGGATCCGGCGACTCCTGCTGCGAGAGAAGCGCGATCGTCTCCTCGGAGAGCGCGAGCACGCCCGCGCGCCCGGCGCCCGACGCGGATTCGAGCAGGGTCGCGATCACGCGTCGCAGCCCGAGCGCACGCCCGAGCGGGGCCAGCACGCGCGCACACGCGAGCGCGGCGCCGGTCGGCAGCGCGACGAGCGGGACGTCGAGCGCCGGCGAGGTCGCGACGCCGAGTTCCGAGACCAGCGGCACGTCGGGATTCGCCGCGAGCGCGCCGGAGCAGTCGATCGCCGGGACCTCGGCGCGCAGAGCGGCCCGCACCGCCTCGAGCGTCGCGGCGGGCGGCGCGCACAGGAAGGCGAGATCCACGCCACGCAGCTTCCCGAGCTCGGTCTCGATCGGAATCGACTCGCCGCGAAACTCGACGTCGTTGCCGAGCGAACGCTCGGTCGCGATCGGCACCAGCGCGTCGATCGGCAGCCGGGTTTCGTCCAGCGCCGCCAGCACCTCGCCCCCGAGCGCTCCACTCGCTCCGACGATTGCGACGCGCATCAGCGTTCCATCAGCCGCTTGCGCACGAGCTCGCCCATCGCGCGGCATCCGACGCTCTCGCGCCGTTCGCCCGGGAGCAGCAGATCGGCGCTGCGATGTCCGGCCTCCAGCACCGCGGTGACCGCGTCGCGCACCTGCTGCGCGGCGGCGTGGGCGCCCAGCGAGTGCTCGAGCAGCATCGCCGCAGAGAGAATCGCGGCGAGCGGATTCGCGACGTCCTGGCCCGCGATGTCCGGCGCCGATCCGTGAACCGGCTCGTAGAGCCCGATCCCTCCCGCGCCGAGGCTCGCCGACGGCAGCATGCCCAGCGATCCCGTGATCTGCGCCGCCTCGTCGGAGAGGATGTCGCCGAACAGGTTCTCGGTGACGATCACGTCGAAACGCGCCGGGTCGCGCACCAGCAGCATCGCGCACGAGTCGACGAGCTGGTGCGCCAGCGCGACGTCGGGGTACTCCTTGGCGACTTCGTCGACGACCTCGACCCAGAGCTGCGACACCTCGAGCACGTTGGCCTTGTGCACGTGCGTCACGTGCTTGCGGCGCCCGCGCGCCGCCTCGAACGCGACGCGCGTGATGCGCACGACTTCGTCCTCGTCGTACACCATGGTATTCCGCGCGACGCGCCGGCCGTTCTCGGTCGCGCGCCCGCGCGGCTCGCCGAAGTAGAGACCGCCCGTCAGCTCGCGCACGACCAGCAGGTCCACGCCGCCGACGATCTCGGGCCGCAGCGTCGAGGCCGCCGCGAGCGCCGGAAACACGGTCGCCGGGCGCAGGTTCGCAAAGAGGCCGAGCTCCTTGCGGATGCGCAACAGGCCCCGCTCCGGACGCGTCGAGACGGGCATCGCATCCCACTTCGGACCGCCGACGGCGCCGAGCAGCACCGCCTGGCTGGCGCGCGCACGCTCGATCACTTCGTCGCGCAGCGGCGTGCCGTGGGCGTCGATGGATGCGCCGCCGATCAGATGCTCCTCGAATTCGATCGCGAGCCCGTGGCGACCGGCCACTGCGTCGAGCACGAGCTGCGCCTCGCGCGTGACCTCCGGCCCGATCCCGTCCCCCGCGACCACGACGATGCGCACTTGCTGCAAGATCAGACTCCCCTCGGCTCCGCCGTCTGGTGCCGCTTCTTGTGCCACTCGAGCTTGTTGAGCGCGTGGATGTACGCCTTGGCGCTCGCCACCAGCACGTCGTAGTGCGCGCCGTGGCCGATCACGCGGCGACCGTCCTCGGAGAGCGTCACGGCGACCTCGCCCTGCGCGTCGAGGCCCGCGGTGATCGCGTTGACCTGATAGCGCACGAGTTCGCTCTTGGTCTCCGTCAGCTCCGTCACGGCCTTGAAGATCGCGTCCACGGGACCCACGCCCGTCGCCGTGGTCTTGCGCGGCATTCCATCGACCAGGAGTTCGACGGTCGCCGTCGGCATCGGGAACGACCCCGAGAGCACGGTGAGCTGCTGGAACTGGAAGCGCTCGTCGGTCTGCACCACGGCGTCCGCGACGATCGCCTCGAGGTCCTCGTTGAAGATGCTCTTCTTCTTGTCCGCGAGATCCTTGAAGCGCTTGAACGCGCGCTCGAAGTCGTCGCCGTCGAGGCCGAAGCCGAGCTCGGCGAGGCGCTCGCGGAAGGCGTGACGACCGGAATGCTTGCCGAGCACCAGCTCGTTCGAGGGCCGCCCGATCGAGCGCGGCGTCATGATCTCGTAGGTGATCGCGGCCTTCAGCACGCCGTCCTGGTGGATGCCCGCCTCGTGCGCGAAGGCGTTGGCGCCGACGATCGCCTTGTTCGGCTGCACCGCGACCCCGATGATCGACGAGAGCAGCCGGCTCGATGCGTAGATCTCTTCGGCGTGAACCTTCGTCTCGAGGCCCGCGTACACGTCCGGGCGCGTGCGGATCGCCATCACGACTTCTTCCATCGCCGTGTTGCCGGCCCGTTCGCCGATGCCGTTGACGGTGCACTCGACCTGCCGCGCGCCCGCGCGCACGGCGGCCAGGCTGTTCGCCACGGCGAGCCCGAGATCGTCGTGGCAATGGGCCGAGAGGACCGCGTGCTCCACGTTGCGGAGGTTCGCCGCGAGATGGCGGAACAACGCCCCCATCTCGTCGGGCGTCGTGTAGCCCACGGTATCCGGCACGTTGAGCGTCCGCGCGCCCGCGTCGAGGGCGACCTGGAAGACCTGCACGAGATACGCCCAGTCGGAGCGCGTCGCGTCCTCGGCGCTGAACTCGACGTCGTCGCAGTACTGGAGCGCCTGCCGCACCGCGCGCTCGACCTCTTCGAGGACGCGTTCGCGCGTCATCCGCAGCTTGTGCTCGAGGTGGATGTCGCTGGTCGCGATGAAGGTGTGGATGCGCGGCCGCGCGGCGCCTTCGAGCGCACGCCCTGCCCGCTCGATGTCGGCCGGGCCCGTGCGCGCGAGCCCGCAGACCGTCGTGCCGCGAATCTCCTGCGCGATCGCGCGCACCGACTCGAAATCGCCGTCGCTGGCGATCGGGAAACCGGCCTCGATCACGTCGACGCCGAGGCGCTCGAGTTGGCGCGCGAGCGTCAGCTTCTCGGCCAGGTTCATGCTGCAACCGGGCGACTGCTCGCCGTCGCGCAGCGTGGTGTCGAAGATGCGGACGATCTGGCTCATGCCGACGTCTCCTCCATCGGGGTCGCCGCGGGTGCGGCCGCCGGCAGCTTCTCGAGCCGCCGGCCCGACATTTCGCGCCACACCCATTCGACCGGACCCGAAGTGACGTAGAGCGCGCCGATCGCGAAGAGCGCGACGTACGGCTCCTGGATGATCACGAAGAGCACGAGCACCATGAGCACGATGCCGCGATAGCCGTGACGGAGATCGAGTTCCTTGAAGCTGCGATACGGGATCGCGCTGACCATCAAGAGCCCGAGCGCCGCGACGCCGATCGCGACCAGCGCCTCCGGCACCTGGACCGGGATCTCCTGCTCGCGCAGGAACGAGACGAACCATTGCGTGCTCGCGATCATGCCCGCCGCCGCCGGGCTCGGGAGTCCTTCGAAGCGGCCCGCGTAGCGCGACGGTTGCACGTTGAAGCGCGCCAGCCGCAGCGCCGCGCACGCCACGTAGAGGAAGGCGACCGCGAAGCCGGTGCGGCGGAAGTCCTCGAGGTGGCCGGCGTGGAACGCCAGCAGCGCCGGCGCGAGCCCGAAGGACACCGCGTCGGCGAGCGAGTCGTATTCGACGCCGAAGCGGCTGGTGGCCTTCGCGAGCCGCGCGACGCGGCCGTCGAGCGCGTCGCAGAGGCCCGCCAGCACGATGCCGAGCGCCGCGCGGTCGAAGTGGCCGGCTTGCGCCTGCACGATCGTGAAGAAACCGAAGAACAGGTTCGCGGTGGTGAAGAGCTGCGGCAGCAGATACACGCCGCGGCGACGACCTTCGGGACGCCGTCGTCGTCGCGAGCGGCGACGCCGGCGGCGCTCGCCCCGATCCGGCGGAGGGTACTCGCTCACGACGCGGCTCCGAGCCGCGCGAGCACCGTCGCGCCGCCGCGCACCCGATCGCCCGGCTTCACCGACGCGATCGATCCCGGGGGCAGCAGCACGTCGGTGCGCGAGCCGAAGCGGATCAGTCCGTAGCGGGCGCCGCGCTCGATCCACTGCCCGATCCGGGGATGACACACGATGCGGCGCGCGATCAGACCCGTGATCTGCGTCACCACGACGCGGCGGCCGTCCGCGAGTTCGAGCGTCATCGCGAGGCGCACGTTCTCGTGCTCGCCGCGCGGGTTCCAGGCCGCGAGGAACTTCGAGCCGCCGCGTTCGAGCGCGACCACGCGGCCGGCGAGCGGCGCACGGTTCACGTGTACGTCGAAGACCGACAGGAAGATCCCGATGCGCAGGTTCTTGGCGCCGCTGCCGTCCGCCGCCTCGATCTCGTCGACGCAGAGCACGCGCCCGTCCGCCGGGGACACGACGGTGGCCTCGTCACCGGGAATCGTGCGCTGCGGATTGCGGAAGAACGCGACGACGAAGAGCGTCAGCGCGCCAACGACGCCCACGAGCCAGAGCGGCGCAAACGCGAACCCGAGCGCCGTCGCGGCGACGAGCGGCGCGACGAACGGCCAGCCCTCCGCCGCGACGATGGCCGTCGGGCGCTCGGCGAAGAGGTCGCGTTTCGATTCGTCCATGGGGCTCCGGGAACGCTCGCAGCCGCTCGGGCGCCGGGAGCCGCGCCCTAGTTCTTCGAGCGATCGACCAGCCGCTTTTCCTGCAGCCAGGGCATCAGGCCGCGCAGCTTCGCGCCGACCTCCTCGAGCGGATGTTCCGCCGCGATGCGCCGCATCGCGCTGAAGCCGGGCTTGCCGGCGCGATTCTCGAGAATGAACTCGCGCGCGAACGCGCCGGTCTGGATCTCGCGCAGCACTTCCTTCATGCGCTGCTTCACGCCCTCGTCGATGATACGCGGGCCGCGGGTGAGATCGCCGTACTCCGCCGTGTTCGACACCGAGTAGCGCATGTTCGCGACGCCGCCCTCGTAGATCAGGTCGACGATCAGCTTGACCTCGTGGATGCACTCGAAGTAGGCCATCTCGGGCGCGTAGCCCGCCTCGACCAGCGTCTCGAAGCCGGCCTGCATCAGTGCCGTCAGGCCGCCGCAGAGCACCGACTGCTCGCCGAAGAGGTCCGTCTCGGTCTCCTCGCGGAAGCTGGTCTCGATGATGCCGGCGCGGCCGCCGCCGATCGCCTTGGCGTAGGCGAGCGCCGTCGCGAGCGCATCGCCGTTCGGGTCCTGGTGCACCGCGACGAGGCACGGAACGCCCTTGCCTTCCTTGTAGTGACCGCGAACGGTGTGGCCCGGGCCCTTCGGCGCGACCATCCAGACCGATACGCCGGCCGGCGCGACGATCTGCTGGAAGTGGATGTTGAAGCCGTGCGCGACGGCGAGGTGATTGCCAGGGCGCAGGCCGGGGGCGAGGTCCTCGGCGTAGATCTGGGCCGCCGTCTCGTCCGGCACGACCAGCATGATCACGTCGGCCTCGCGGGCGGCGTCGCGCGGTTCGACGACGCGCAGGCCCTCGGCCTCCGCCTTCGCCCACGAGCCGGAGTCCTTGCGCAACCCGACGATCACGTTGACGCCCGAATCCCGCAGGTTGAGCGCATGGGCGTGGCCCTGCGAGCCGTAGCCGACGACCGCCACGGTCTTGCCGGCGAGCCGGCCGAGGTCGGCGTCCTTGTCGTAGAAGGTGCGAAGGTCCATGCGCGATCGGGTCTCCGGTGGAACGGGGCGCCGGGCGACGCGGCGAGCGACGTCGAGCGACGGCTGTTTGGTAAGGGGCCGAAACTACGAGACCTTTTCGGGGGTGTCAAAAGGCTCGAAGCGCTCGCCGGTGCGCCGCACCTCGGCCTCCGCGCGGCGCACGTAGAGCGGAACCAGCTGCTCGGGTGAGAGTCCGCCGTTGGCGCCCCAGAGGCGCTGCCCCAGGCGCCCCACAGCAGCTGCATCCGGTGCGACGGGACGCAGCAGGATCCGCTCTCCGATGCGCGCGCGCAGCGCCTCGGCTGCCGTTGCGACCCCGTCGCCGATCGCGACGCAGATGCGCGTGCCGGCGATCTCCGCGAGGCGGTTCGCGAGCGACGCGGGATCTGCGACGCAGGGTCCGAACCCGGGTGGCGCCGTGGGCTCGCCGTCGTGGATCGCGGCGTAGACCTCGCCGCGCCGCGCGTCGAGCAACGCGGCGACGGGCGCGTCGCCCGCGTCCGCGGAGAGCGCGAGCGCGGCCAGCGTGGGCACCGGAACGATCCGCTGCGCGCTGCCGAACGCGAGTCCCTTGGCGGTCGAGACGCCGACCCGCAGACCCGTGAACGAACCCGGACCGATCGACACCGCGAAGCCGTCGAGTGCGGCGAGCGCGATGCCCGCGTCTTCGAGCGCTGCGAGCAAAGCAGGCAGCAGCGTCTCGGAGACCTGTCGGCCTTCGGGCAGACGGCGCGCCGCGAGCACCGCATCGCCGCGCAGCACCGCGACGCCGGCGGCCGCGGTCGCCGTCTCGATCGCCAGCAGCAGGGTTTCGCGCAAGACGCTAGAGGCCCGAGCTTTGTCGGACCCAGTCGACGAAGCGTGACCAGTGGCGCGAGAGGTCGTTCCAGAACGCGAGTCCCATCAGCATCAACAGCACCGTGAAGCCGATCTGCTGGACGAGCTCGCGCGTGCGCAGCGAGATCGGCGATCGCTTCACGCCTTCGATCGCAATCATCAGCGCCTGCCCGCCGTCGAGGACCGGGATCGGCAGCAGGTTCAGGATTGCGAGGTTGATGCTGATCAGGACCAGTGTCGTCAGGTAGGCGTGCCAGCCACGCTCGAACGCGTTGTGCGCGATCTCCGCGATGCCGATCGGCCCCGCCAGCTGCTTGCGCGACACGTCGCCGGACGCGAGCCGTTTGAGAC
>JALOQG010000458.1 GCA_025453505.1 Myxococcota bacterium
CGGAGGGACAGCGGTCGAGCAGTGTCTCGTGGAAGTGGAGGTGCGCGTCCGTGCCTTCTTCGAGCGTGCGTGCGGTGGTGAGCCGCGCGTACGCGGCGTCGATCGCGGCGCGGTGCGCGTCGTCGCTGCGCGCGAGCGACTCGTCGAGCGCGGGCGGCTCGAGGCGCAGGCGGAGCGCGTAGAGATCGGCGGCGTCCTCGAGCGTGAAGGCCGCCACGCGCACGCCGCGCTGCGGACTCGTCTCGACGAGCCGCGCGCCGCCGAGCCGCTGGAACGCCTCGCGCAGCGGGGTCGGGCTCACCTGCCAGCGCTCGGCCAGCTCCTCGGCGCGCAGCTTCGTCCCGGGCGGGAACTCGCCGGTCAGGATCGCCGTGCGCAGGCGGCGCAGGGCCCAGTCGCTGCGGGTTTCGGGCGCGCGGTCCGTCATGCCAGCGAGATAGCTCGGCAGGATGTCTATCGTCAATAGTCTATAGATAAATCGCCAATGGACGAACGGCCGCTCGCGTGATGCTGGATCGCGATGCAGCCCCGGAGGGCCACCCGCCTTGCGCGCTGGGGCCTCAGGCCGACCGAGCGCGGCTACCATCGGCCCGCCGTGCCCGATCCGTCGTCCCCGCACGATCTCCCGCAGCGCGCGCCCGGCGAGATCTTCGTGCGCGTCACGGATCCGCCGGATCGCTCCAATCGCACGTCGATCGAGCTGGTGCAGGACGATCGCCCCTTCCTCGTCGACACCGTGCGGCTCGCGTTGCGCCGGCACGGCCTGCGCGAGCGCCGTTTCGCGCACCCGATCCTCGCCGTGCGTCGCGACGCGAAGGGCGCCGTGATCGCGGTCGGCGAGCCCGACGCGCCGCGCGAGTCCGCGATCCACGTCGAGGTGTCGCCCCGCGTCGCCGAGACCGAGCGACCCGCGCTCGCCGGTGCCCTGCGTGAGGCGATGGAGCAGGTGCGGGCCGTCACCGAGGATCACGCGCGCATGATCCGCGTCGCGCGCGAACGCATCGCGCAGGTGGAGTTCGCGGGGCGCCTGCTCGCCGACGGCGCCGAGCGCGCGCGCCGCGTGTGTGCGTTCCTCTAGTGGCTCGTCGACGACCACTTCGTGTTCCTGGGCTTCCGCCGCTACGCGCTGCGCGCGCTCGCATCCGGCGAGCTCGAGATCGCGCTCGCGCTGGGCCAGGGTCTCGGCCTCTTCCGCGACGACGCGACGAGCCGCCTCGTCGAGCCGAAGCGCGGCGACGCGATCCCGGTGGAGCTGCGCGACATCCTCGCGGACCCGCGCATCCTCGTGATCGGGAAGTCGCGCCTCGAGTCGACGGTGCACCGTCACGGACGCCTCGACCGCATCGCCGTCACCGAGTACGACGATCGCGGGCGACCGAACGGGCTCGCCGTGCTCTTCGGTCTCTTCACCTCGAGCGCACTGCGCACCCCCGGTTCGCAGGTGCCGCTGCTGCGCGACCGCCTCGACGCGATCCTGCGCAGCAGCGGCGCCGAGCCGCGCTCGCACCTCCACCGCGCGATCGTGCGCGCCTTCGACTCGGTGCCGATCGAGGTGCTGCTCGGCACCGATGCCGAAGGCGTCGAGGCGTTGATCCGCGAGCTGGTCGACTCGGAGGGTTCGCAGGCCGTGCGCCTCGTGCAGCGCGCGGACCCGCACGGCCGATCGCTCTACGTCGCCGTCGTGCTGCCGCGCGAGCGCTATGGAGAAGACCTGCGCGCCCGCATCCGCGCGCACCTCGATCTCCGCACCGGCGCGACGTACGTGGACGATCGCATCTCCTTCCTCGAGGAAGGGGCCGCGGCGCTCCACTACTTCTGCACCTCTTCGGCGGGGCCGCTCGCCGAGACCGACGCGACGCAGCTCGCCCGCGAGATCGAGGCGCTCTCGGCGCGCTGGGAGGATCTCTTCGAGGCCGCCCTCGTCGCGAAGTTCGGTGAAGCCGAGGGCGCCCGCCTCGCCGACACCTACACCGACGGGTATCCGGAGCTGCTGCGCGTCGCGACGCATCCCTTCGACGCAGTGCGCGGCGTCGTCGCGATGGAGGCGCTCGCCGCGACCGGTGCGCCGCACTTCGCGCTCTACTTCGACCACGGTGACGCCGTGCGCGAGATCACGAGTCTCGACCTCTTCCTGCCGGCGCCGATGTTGCTTTCGGATCTGCTCCCGGTCGTGGACGGATTCGGGATCCGCGTCGTCGACGCGCAACAGGCGCGCGTCGAGGCCGACGGACGTCCCGCGATGATCGCGGCGACGCTGCGCGTCCTGCCGCTCGGCGCGACGCAAGCAGACCTCGATGCGATCGCGGACCGGCTCGCCGCGGCGATCGCCGCGGTGCTGGCCGGGCACGTCGCGAGCGATCCTTTGAACGCGCTGGTGCTGGGCGCAGGCCTCGACTGGCGCGAAGTCGACCTGGTGCGCGCGTATCTCGAATACTTCCTGCAGATCCAGGGAACCCTGACGCGGCCGTATCTGCGCGGCGTGCTGCTCGAGAACCCGCTCGCGGTGCGGCTGCTGGTACAGCTCCACGCCGCGCGCTTCGACTCCGCGCTGGACGACACGACCCGTGATGCCGAAGAGGCGCGCCTGCGCCGGGCCTTCGAGGGCTATCGCGATCGCATCACCTCGCTCAACGAGGATCGCGCCCTCTCGGGACTCTACGCACTCGTCCTCGCGACGCTGCGCACGACGTTCTTCGCAGAACTCGCGCCGCCGCACCGCATCGCGTTCAAGATCGACCCGGCGCTGGTGCCCGAGATCGCGCCGCCGCGGCCGTGGCGCGAG
>JALOQG010000459.1 GCA_025453505.1 Myxococcota bacterium
TCGGCCGCGCGGCGGCCTTCTTGGCCGAGTCGGCGGCTTCCTCGAGCCGGCCGAGGCGAACGAGCGCCATCGCCCGCGCGCCGAGCATCGCGAAGAGCAGCGGATCGAAGGGGCTCAGGCTGCGCGAATAATCCGAAGCCGATACCGCGGCGACCGGGTCCCCGGACTGCGACTGCACGAACGCGAGCGCGTAGTGGCCTTGCGCGAAATTGGGGCTCAACTCGACGGCGCGCGCGAGCGCGGCGACCGATTCGTCGTGACGCCCGCGCAGCCACAGCGCACGGCCCTGGGCCCAGTGCGCGGCCGGATCGCGATCGTCGGCCAAGAGGCTTCGCCCGGCTGCTTCGACCGCAAGCGCGGTTTCACGCTCGCGGTCGGCCCAGCCCTGAAACGCGTTCTGCCAATGCGCGAACGAGAGGCCCGCATGCGCGCGCGAGAACGCCGGATCGAGGCGCAGCGCCGTCTGGAAGAAGTGGCGCGCCTGCTCGTTGTCGGCGTGCGTGAACCGGTACATGTGCCAGAGGCCGCGGTGCAGCGCCTCCCATGCGTCGAGCGAATTCGGCGGTCGCAGGATGGCGCGATTGCGCTCGTTCGTCTCGATTTCGCTCGCGATCGAGGCGACGATGCGGTTGCCGATCTCCTCCAGGACGGCCAGCGCATCGTCGAGCTTCTCGTTGAATAGCTCCGCCCAGACGACCTTCGCGCTCCGCGTTTCGGTCAGCTCGGCGGTGACCGCGAGCCGCTCGCCCTGGCGCCGCACCGAGCCGCCCACGACATAGTCGACGTCGAGCATACGGCCCGCGTCCTCAGCCGCGACGCTGCGCTCCTTCAGCGCGAACATCGTCCCCTGGGCGATCACGAACAGGCTGCGCAGCTTGGCGAGCCGCGTGATCACGTCGTGCGCGAGCGCGTCGCCGACGCCGACGGGTGAGCCCGGCACGACGAGCGTATCGGCGAAGGGCATCACCGCGACCGATGCGCGGCGCGGCGCGGCGGCGAGCGCGCTGTCGACGGGCGCAGCGAGCGGCGCCGCCGCCGTTGCGACGATCGCCGATTCGTCCTGCCGCGAGCGCGCCGCTCGCCACGCGTGGCGGATCGGTGCGAAGTCGAGCCCCTCGGCCTCGAACTGCCGCGCTGCCGCTTCGAGATGCTTCTCGGCCTCGTGCACGCGCCCGCGGCGCGCGAGCGCCGCGAGCAGCGTTTCGTGCGCGCGCCGATCGAAGGGCGCGAGCTGCAGCCACTTCTCCACGTGGGCGAGCGACTCGTCGTCGGGCGCGCTGGTCGCAAGACGCTCGAGGAGCGCAGCGTGCGCATTGCGGAAGCGGCGGCGCTCGCCCGTGAGCCAGCCGCCGAACGCCGGGCTCCGGTCGATCTCGAGGCCTTCGAGCAGCTCGCCCTGGAACAGTTCGGATAGCACGCGCGCCTGCTCGCCCCGCAGGGCCTCGATCCCGTCGCCGGTCGCGCGCGCGATTTCCACGGCATCGACGCGGCAATCGGAGAGGTCGAGCAGCACCATGTCGTCTTTCGCGAGGACGCGCGGCCGGTCGGGTTCGTCGACCAGGCGCCGCAGCTTGGTGAGGCACCAGCGCAGCTCGCCGCGCGGATCGCTCGGCAGATCCCAAAGCAGCTCGCAGAGCCGGCTTCGCGAAGCGCCGCGCGGAGCGAGCGCGAGATACGCGAGCAGCCCGCGCACCTTGCGCGACGCGGGCAGCGCCACCACGGCGCCGCGACGGCGCACTTCGAGGGGCCCGAGCATCCGCACTTCCAGTCGCGGCGGGCCGCCCGAGCGCGACCGGAAAACGGATTCCACGCGAGTTTCCACGGCGGCTCCCATCTTCGGCACAACGCCCTGCCCCTAGGGTTCACCCGTGGCCGCGCGCCACCGACCGCCGGTGCCGCGGGCACCGCGACCGACGCAGTGTTCGGCCACACCCTGACGAGCGAGGAAAGGAATACACCCGCAGTCAAGACCCGTCAAACGATGCCGCGCGGTCGCCGCGGTGTCTCGAGGCGGGCGCCGTAATCCAACCCGCCGTCGCGAACCGACGGTCCATCACCAAGGAGACACACCATGAACACATCCGCAGTCGCAGTCGAACCCGTCGCCGGCCCCGACCTGGCCTTAGTGAAAACCCGCCAGCAAGCCGCCTGGGCGTCGGGCGACTACGCGGTGGTCGGCACGACTCTGCAAATCGTCGGCGAAGACCTGTGCGAAGCGCTCGATGTGCGCGCCGGACAGAAAGTGCTCGATGTCGCCGCGGGCAACGGCAACGTCTCGCTCGCCGCCGCGCGCCGCTGGTGCGACGTGACCGCGACCGACTACGTCCAGAAGCTCCTCGATCGCGCGCGCGAGCGGGCGAGCGCCGATCACCTCGACATCGCCTTCCGCGAGGCCGACGCCGAGGCGTTGCCGTTCGACGACGGCAGCTTCGACGCAGTGGTCTCGACCTTCGGCGTGATGTTCACGCCGAACCAGGAGCGCGCGGCGGCGGAACTGCTGCGCGTGTGCCGGTCCGGCGGCAAGATCGGCCTCGCGAACTGGACGCCGGCCGGGTTCATCGGCCAGCTCTTCAAGACCATCGGCAAACACCTGCCGCCGCCAGCGGGCGTGAAGTCGCCCGCGCTCTGGGGAACGCGCGAGCGCATCGCGGAGCTTTTCAACGCGCACGCGAGCACGGTCGAAACGAGAGAGCGTCAGTTCGTGTTCCGCTATCGGTCGGCCGAGCACTGGCTGGAGATCTTCAGGACCTACTACGGGCCGGTGCTCAAGGCGTTCGCGGCG
>JALOQG010000076.1 GCA_025453505.1 Myxococcota bacterium
CGCCTCGCGCACGATCGCATCGTCTTCGACCCACACGACGCCCCAGCCGCCGGGGCCCGGATTGCCCTCGCACGAGCCGTCGGTGAAGACACCCGTGCGCGGCCCGCTGGTGTGACGCTTCAGCACTTCTTCGGGACTCAGGTAGCTGCCCTGTCGGTCTGCCATGGCGGCGCAAGGTAACGGCCGCGATCCTCGCCGACATGGGCAAGTGCATCCGTTCCCTCGCGCGCGGCGCGACGCTGCTCGGCGCGATCGCGCTGCTCGCTGCGTCGGCACACGCAGCGGCGCCGAGCGATCGCAAGCAGGTGCACACGAGCTTCCGTGAGTTCGCCCGCGCCGTCGCTGCGCGCGACGGCGCGGGCGGCGCTGCGCTGCTCTCGAAGGCATCGTTCGCGGAGTGGCAGCGCGCCCGCGAGGCTGCCTTCACCGGCGAGCGCGAGACAGTCGCCGCGCTCGCGCCCGGCCGACGCCTGCTGGTGTTCGCGTTGCGGCACCACCGGCCGCCGTTCCTGCAGCGGACCGGCACGCCGCGCGAGCTCGGCGTCCACGCGATCGAGTCGGGTCTCGCGGACGGCGATTCGCTCGCGCGCGTCGAACTCGCCGACGTCGTCGTGCGCGGCGATCGCGCCCTGGGATCGCTGATCGTGGCGGGATTGCCGTCGAGCTTCCGCGCCGGCTTCGTCCGCGAGGACGGCGTCTGGAAGCTCGACCTCCCAATGACGCTCGATTCGGCCAGCCGCGTCATCGCGCACGCAGCGGAGGCCTCGGGCGGCACCGAGGACTCGGTGATCGCGGGCCTGATCTACGCGTCGTCCGGCGTGCGTCCGACGACGCGGATCTGGGTTCCGATGGGCGAACCGGCCGGATAGCGGCTGCCATTCGACCAGCACCGGCGCGCGGTCGGATGCTCGGCAAAGTCGATGGGATCGCTACCGATTATCTATTGGATCGATGCGAGGCCGATGCGGGATCCTCTCCGACGAAGAACGCAACGCATCGGAGGAATACGATGAAGGATCTCCGCAACATCGACGCCAACAAGATCCTCGGACAACTGCTCTCGGGCGGAGCGGCGACCGGAATCGCCGGCGCGCTCGCCGGCGGAATGCTCGCCAGCAAGCGGGGACGCAAGCTCGGCAAGAAGGCCGCCGAACTCGGGGCGCTCGCGGCGGTCGCCGGTATCGCGTGGATGGCCTACGACCGCTATCGCGGCGGCCCGTCGCGTGTCGGGTCGCCGGGCACGGACTCGAATGGCGCCGCTCTCGCGGCGATGCGGGCCGGCTTCCTGCCGCCCCCCTCCGATGCAGCGCGCACGCAGGAGCTCGGCCTCACGCTGATCCGCGCGATGATCGCGGCTGCGCGTGCGGACGGGAAGCTCGAAGGGCGAGAGGGAGATGCGATCCGCCGTGCGGTCGATGCGCTCGCGCTCGGTGCGGAGGAGAAGGCGCTGCTGATGGAGGAGCTGGCGAAGCCCGTGGACATCGACGAACTCGTCGCTGCCGCGCACACGCCCGAAAGGGCCGCGGAGATCTATGCGGCCGCGCTGCTCGCCATCGAGGTCGACACGCCGGCGGAGCGTGCGTGGCTGTCGATGCTGGCGGCGCGGCTGGATCTGCCCGAGCCCCTCGTGGCCCAGCTCGAAGGGAGAACCGAGTCCGCAACCGAGGCCGTGCGCGCGGTGGGATGAAGCGGCGATGAGCGATCGGGAAGCTCTCGAAGGCCGGACGTCGATCACCCCGCTGCGCGCGCTGCGGAAGATCGCGGTCGTGGTCTTCGGCACGAGCGTTCTCGCGATCGGCGTCCTGATGCTGGTGCTGCCGGGACCCGCCTTCGTGGTGATCCCGGCCGGGCTCTCGATCCTCGCACTCGAGTTCGTGTGGGCGCGGCGCTGGCTCGTGCGTGTCCAGCGGCACGCGAACGATGCGCTCCGATCGCTACGCACGCGCGGCAACTGGAAAAGCTGAGAGGGCACCCGGAGCGGATCCGACCGGACCGCGCGCGGCTGGACGCCGGTCACTCCGCGGCAGGCGTGCTCTGGTACTCCGAGAGGAACCCGCGCCGCCACTCTTCGTAGCGGCCCGCGAGGACCGCCGCGCGCGCGTTGCGCATCAGCCGCTCGTAGAAGCTGACGTTGTGGATCGACACCAGGATCGCCGACAGGATCTCGTTGGCGGCGAAGAGGTGGTGGAGATAGGCGCGCGCGAAGCCGCCTGCGCAGGCGGCGCACTCGCACGAGACGTCGATCGGGAAGGCGTCGCGCCGGTAGCGGCGATTCGTCAGGCGGATGCGGCCCCGCGCGGTGAACGCGACGCCCGAGCGCGCGAAACGGGTCGGGATCACGCAGTCGAACATGTCCATGCCGTAGCCGATCGCGGCGACGAGATCCTCGGGCAGGCCGACGCCCATGAGATAGCGAGGCTTCGTCTCGGGCAGCATCGGTGCGGTGAACTCCGTGATGCGGCAGAGCAGCTCGTGGCCCTCGCCGACCGACACGCCGCCGACCGCGTACCCGACGAGGTCCATCGCGACGAGCGACTCCGCACAGCGTCGCCGCAGCGGCTCGTAGACGCTGCCCTGCACGATGCCGAAGAGCGCCTGGTCGTGCGGCCGCGCGTGCGCGCGTACGCAGCGCTCCATCCACGCGAGCGTGCGGCGCACGCCGGTGGCGGCGAGCTTCTCGTCGGCGGGGAACGGCGTGCACTCGTCGAACGCCATGATGACGTCGGCGCCGAGCGCGTTCTGGATCTCGATCGAGCGTTCGGGCGTCAGCTCCATCGCGTCGCCCGTGACTTCGTTCTTGAACTGGACGCCGCGGTCGCTGATCTCCTTGTTCGGCAGCGAGAAGACCTGGAAGCCGCCGCTGTCGGTCAGGATCGGACCGCTCCAGCGCATGAAGCCGTGCAGCCCGCCGAGCTTCTGGACGAGACCTTCGCCGGGCCGCAGCGTCAGGTGATAGGTGTTGCCGAGCACGATCTCGGCGCCCGTCGCGCGCACCTGCTCGGGCATCATCGCCTTGACGGCGCCGTGCGTGCCGACGGGCATGAACGCGGGCGTGTGCACGGGTCCGTGGGGCGTCGTGAAGACGCCGGCGCGCGCGTCGCCGCTGCGCGCTTCGAGGCGGAAGGAGAAGGGGTTCTGGCTCACCGATTCAGACTAGGCGACGACGTCTCCGCATCAAAACACCGACCACGAGAGAGAGCTCCGCGCCGATCCCGCACGCGATGCCGCTCTCGCTGCTGCTCGGGGTCGAGCAGTGCGGATCGAGCTCGGCGAGGGGCACCCCGCCGTTCGCCGCCGCTCCGCCGTCGAAGTCGATGCGTCCGTCCCCGTCGTTGTCGATGCCATCCTGACAGGCCGGATTCTCCCGGCTGCTCATGGGTCCGGAGCAACCGATGTCCTCGCCGCCATCGACGAAGGAGTCGCCGTCGTTGTCCAATCCGTCGTTGCAGGCGGGAAGCACGTCGGACACCGTCGCGTACCACCGCTCGCCGAACGTCTTCACGTCGTGGATGTGGACGCAATCGGCCTCGAGCGCGAGGTCGTCGCTGATGGGGCCCAGGAGAATGGGGGGGGGTGATCGGCGGCCGCCTCCAGCGTGGCGACATGGATGCCGTCGAGGCGTGGGTGCTCCGGGCAGGAATCCGATGCGAGCGTGTGCCGCGAGATCGGGGCCACGATCAGCGGAACCTGGAGGTCCTCCCAGATGGCGTCACCGAGCCGGATCAACGCGCCCCTGTACTCCTCGAAGGCAATGCTCGAACTCGCCTCGCACTCTCCTTGCATCCAGAGAACCCCTCGCAGGTTTGCGATCCCGGAAACCTGGACCGATTCGAGCATCCGACAGTAGAGTTCGCCGGGCGCCGAAAGCGATGGCACCGGTGCGTCGATCGGAACGGGAGCGAGCGTCGAGCAGTCCATCGCGTCGGGGTCCCATGAGGGCTGAACCGGGTTGAGTCCCGCCACCAGGCACTGACCCCCGATCGCCGTTGCGATGAATCGCACCTCACGCCCGCGATCCTCCATCCAGCGGCGTGCGAAGGTGGGCCACGCCGAGCCGCGACCTGCGTCCGCGTTCTGATTCTTTGCTGGGATGTGTACACCGCAGCTACACACGCAGGTGCCGGAGCCCTGGTCGGTCCAGCGGGGATGCGTCGCCGTGGATCGGTTGGGTCCGGGATGACTGCAATCGGTGCCCGTGCACTGCTGGTCGGCGCACGGGAACTCGTTGGCCAGCGTCCAGCCGTGATCCGCGAGCCGGAACGACCACGAGAGGAGCCCCTCCGGATTCGGGCTCGTGACCCGGCCCTCGAGGAGCTCTTCGTACTGCGTCGAGGCGCCCACGACGTTCGATTGCCCGGCCAGCACGAAGGCGTCGCAGTCCTGCGCGATCGCCGATGGGGCGACGAGCAACAGCAACAACATGCGTCGGGCAAGTGACATGGCCACCCCTCACGGCCCCATGGGACCTGAACGGCCATGCCCGACCCTACTCCACGTCACCCGATCGCGTGACTTTCTGGTGTAGGGATCTCGTAGGGATCTAGCGGTAGGTGCTGCGGTGGCCCGACGACTTGCGCTTGCGGACGGCCTTGTGCTTGGCCTTGAGCTTGGCGCGGTGGCGCTTGGTCTTGCCGCGCTTGCGGTGGGTCAGGTCTGCGTTCTTCTTCACGGCGCCCGTCTCCGGCCTGGCTGAGGGAGGGGCAACCTAGGGGAGCCGGCCGCGGGCGTCCACAGGCTACGCTGCCGGCGCACCCTCGCTGGAGCCCCCTGCATGAGCTCGCCGCTGGATCGCATGATGGACTTCGACCTCACGGAGGAGCAGCGCGCCGTACGGCACGCGGTCCGCGCCTTCGCGGAGAAGGAGATCCTCCCCCACGTCGAGGAGCACGAGCAGGCGGCGCGCTACCCGACCGAGCTGATCCGCAAGCTCGTCCCGCTCGGCTACTTCGCCCCGATGGTGCCCGAGGAGTACGGCGGCTCGTTCGTCGACGTCATGACGTATGGCCTCATCTGCGAGGAGATCGCGCGCGTCGACTGGGTCGTCGCGTCGGTGATCTCGGTGACCAACTCGCTGGTCGTCGGCTCCATCCTGAAGTACGGCACGCCCGCCCAGAAGGACCGCTGGCTGCGGGCGATCGCGCGCGGCGAGATCATCACCTCCGCGTGTCTGACCGAGCCGGGCGGCGGTACGGACCTCGGGAACATGGTGACCAGCGCGAAGCGGGTCGACGGCGGCTGGCGGCTCACCGGCTCGAAGGTGTTCATCTCGCACGCCGCCCACGCGGGCCTCTTCTTCGTGGTCGCGTCGATCGACCGCAGCCAGAAGCACCAGGGCGTGACCGCCTTCCTCGTCGATCCGAAGGCGACCTCCGGCATCACGATCGGCGAGTTCCCGATGCGTACGCTCAAGCGCGACAACCTGGCCGAAGTCCACTTTCAGGACGCGTTCGTGCCCGACGACGCGCTGCTCGGACAGCCCGGCCAGGGCTTTCCGGTGCTCGGCGCGGCACTCGACATGGGACGCTTCTCGGTGGCGGCCCGCCAGGTCGGGCAGGCGCAGCGCTGCGTCGATCTCGCGGTTCCGTACTCGCTCGAGCGGCAGGCGTTCGGTCAGAAGATCGGCGAGTTCCAGCTGATCCAGCAGAAGATCACCGACATGATCTGTCGCCTGCAGCAGGCGCGTCACGTCGTCTATCAGCTCGGACGCATGAAGGACGCCGGCATCGCTCGCTGCTCGATGGAGGCGTCGATGGCGAAGCTGCTCGCGAGCAAGGCCGCCGTCGCGAACGCGCTCGACGGCATGCAGATCTTCGGCGGCTACGGCCTCTCGGCGGAGTACGAGATCGGGCGCATCCTGCTCGAGGCCAAAGCGATGGAGTACGGCGAGGGCACGAGCGAGCTGCACACGAAGCTGATCGCCGAGTATGCGCTGGGAGCACGCAAGCAATGAAGAAGAAGCAAGAGCTGCTGGAGCTGGTCGTGCGTCACTCCTTCGAGCGGCGCCGGGTGACGCTCTCGAGCGGCAAGGAGAGCGACTTCTATCTCGACCTGCGCACCACGCTGATGCGTCCGCGCGGGATCGAGCTCGTCGGCGAGCTGCTCTTGAAGCGGCTGCGCAAGGGAGCGCGCGTCGAGGCGGTCGGCGGGATGGTCGTCGCGGCGGTTCCGGTCGTCGCGGCGGTGCTCTCGGCCGCCGCGCGCGACGCCGCGTGGCGCGACCTGCTCGGCTTCTTCGTGCGCAAGGAGGCCAAGGCCCACGGCCTCGGCAAGCGCATCGAGGGCGCGTTCGCGAGCGGCCAGACCGTGGCGCTCGTCGAAGACACCATGACCACCGGCGGCTCGACGCTCGAGGCGCTCGCGGCCGTCGAGGAGGCGGGCGGCAAGGTCGTGCGCGTGCTCTGCGTCGTGGACCGCGGCGAAGGCGCCGCCGAGGCCTTCGCGGCGCGTGGGCTCACCCTGGAGTCGATCTTCACGCGCGACGACCTCCCCGTCTGAGGAGTGAGGAGCGCCGTACCGGGCCATCCGCCAAGATTCCGCTCAGCCGCTCCCCCCGGCTCGCCGATTGCGCCAATGCCGACTCGGGGGATTTCCCATGCACGCGCGCCGTCTCGCCGCCTCTCTCGCCGCTCCGATCCTGCTCGCGATCGCGATCTCGCTCGCGCCCGGCGAGGCGAACGCGGCCACGCGCCTGCGCGCCGTCACGCTCAGCGATCCGCTCGACGGCGTCTCGGAGTTCCGGCCGCGCATCGCGGGTGACACCGTCGTCTGGCAGCGCGGCAGCGGGACCGGCGCCGAGGTGATGCGCTGGGACGGAACGCAGGCCGTCAACATGAGCAACAACGGCGTCGCCGACGAGAACCCCGAGACCGACGGCATCCACATCGTCTGGCAGCAGGGCAGCGCGCCCAACCGCGACATCGCGATCTACGACCTCGTGACGCGCACCTCGACGATCCTGTCCTCGCTCGGCGACGAGGTCTTCCCGCTCATCTCCGGCCCGTACCTCGCCTGGATCAAGATGGTCGATGCCGACGGTGAGGTCTTCGTCGACCCCGGGCCGATCGGCGACCAGGTCACCGGTGATCTGCTCGTGCACTCCTCCTTCCAGATGGACGGCGCCAACGTCGTCTGGTCGCAGGGCGACGATCTCGGTCAGACGCCCGGCCTCACCGACGACCTCCACGACATCGCGGTGTGGAACGGCGAGCTGCAGGGCTTCTTCGTCCTGACCGGAATCGACACCGACGACATCAAGCCCGTGATCGCGAACGACGTCGTCGTCTGGCAGGCCGGCCCGGACGGCAGCGGCGACATCTGGTACGGCGACACCGTCGGGACGTCGAACCTGCTCTTCGACGGAAGCGACGAGCGCAATCCCGACACCGACGGCACGCGTGCCGTCTGGCAGCACTGGGACGGACTCGACTTCGACCTCTTCCTCGTGAACCTCGCGAGTCCGAACGCGGCCGTCCCGTTCACCAACGACGCCTTCGACGACGTGACCCCGCAGATCGACGGCACCAAGGTCGTGTGGGTGAAGGAAGTGACGCCCGGTGATTCGGAGATCTGGTTCTCGTGGGACGGCGCTCCGCCGGAGCCGCTGCGGGCCTCGCAGAACAACGGCCGCGACGACGTCGCGCCGCGGCTCGACGGCGACTCCTTCGTCTACGAGAGCTGCCTGAACCTCGGCGAGCCGAGCGAGATCTGCGACGTCGTGCGGGTGCCGGAGCCGCGCGGCGAGCTGCTCGGCGCGCTGGCCTGCGTCGCGATGGCGTTCCTGCTCGCGCGCACCCGGAGAAGCTGAGGGCGGCAACGCTGCGCCTGCCATGGCAAGCTGCCCCTGATCGCGGCGGATGCCGCGGCAGGAGGCGCGCCCCATGTCCCTCAATCTCGGCACCATCCTCCAGGCATCGGCCGCAGACCGGCCGGACCACGTCGCGCTTCGCATGGACGAACGTGTCCTCACCTACGCACAGCTCGACCGCGCCGCGCGCGGCGTCGCGACGAGCCTGCGGCGTCGCGGCTTCCAGCCCGGCGAGAAGGTCGCGCTGCTGATCCCGAACGTGCCCGAGTTCACGATCGCCTACTTCGGGATCCTCTACGCGGGCGGCGCAGTCGTTCCGATCAACGTGCTCGCCGCGGCGCCCGAGGTCGCGTACTTCCTCGGCGACTCCGAGGCGAAGCTGCTGATCGCGCACCCGTTCTTCGCTGCGGCCGCGCAGGCCGGCGCCGAGCAGGCCGGTGTGCCGCTCGTGCTCGCGGGCGGCGGCCCGGGCAAGGGCACGCTCGAGGAGATGCAGCAGGCCGATCCGCTCGCGGCGCTCGCGCAGACGCCCGCCGACCAGACCGCGGTGATCCTCTACACGTCGGGCACCACGGGCAAGCCGAAAGGCGCCGAGCTCACGCACTCGAACCTGTTCGTGAACTGCGCGTTCGTCGTGCCGCGCCTGATCCCGCCGCAGGATCCCGATACCTACGTCGCGATGGCGACGCTTCCGCTCTTCCACTCGTTCGGCCAGACCGTGATCCAGAACGCGACGATCGCGCACGGCGGCTGCTTCACGCTGCTGCCGCGCTTCGAGCCGAAGAAGGCGTACGAGATCCTGGAACGCGATCGCGTGTCGCTCTTCGCCGGCGTCCCGACGATGTTCTTCGCGCTGCTGCACCACGCGCAGGAGCGTCACTACGACCTCTCGTCCCTGAAGTTCTGCTTCACGGGCGGCGCGCCGATGCCGGTCGAAGTGATGGGCGCTTTCGAGAAGCGCTTCGGCGTCACGATCCTCGAGGGCTTCGGCCTCTCGGAGACGTCGCCCGTCGCGAGCTTCACGATGTTCGGCCGGCCGCGGAAGACCGGCTCGATCGGCTACCCGGTGTGGGGCGTCGAGATGGGAATCGTGGACGAACACGACGCGCTGCTGCCCGACGGCGAACGCGGCGAGATCGTGATTCGCGGCCACAACGTCATGAAGGGTTATCTCGGCCGGCCCGAGGCCAACAAGGAGACGCTGCGCAACGGCTGGTTTCACAGCGGCGACATCGGCTACCGCGACGCCGACGGCTGCTACTTCATCGTGGACCGCAAGAAGGACATGATCCTGCGCGGCGGCTTCAACGTGTATCCGCGCGAGGTCGAAGAGGTGCTCTACGCGCACCCCGCCGTCGCCGAAGCGGCCGTGATCGGCGTCCCGCACGACAGCCACGGCGAAGAGGTGAAGGCCGTCGTCGCGCTGAAGGCCGGCCAGCACGCGGACGAGTCCGAGTTGATCGCGTTCTGCAAGGAGCGGCTCGCCGCGTACAAGTACCCGCGCACGGTGCAGATCGTCGAGGCGCTGCCGAAGGGGCCGACCGGAAAGATCTTGAAGCGCGAGCTGCGATGAGCGCCGAGACCCACCGCACCTTCTGCCGCATCTGCGAGGCGCTCTGCGGTCTCGACGTGACGGTCGAGAACGGGCGCGTCGCGGAGATCCGGCCCGACGCCGATCACGTCGCGACGCG
>JALOQG010000460.1 GCA_025453505.1 Myxococcota bacterium
AGCGCGGCAGGAGGTCGAGCCGCAGACGGGGACGATCCCGCCGCGGCTCGAGCGCGAGATCCGGCTCGACCACGTCGGGTTCTCCTACGCCGACTCCCCGGTGCTCGAAGACTGCTCGCTCGAGATTCCGTTCGGCTCGTTCACCGCGCTCGTCGGTCCGTCCGGCGCCGGAAAGACGACGCTTCTCGATCTCGTCGTCGGCCTGGTGCGGCCGCAGCACGGCCGCGTGCTCGTGGACGGCGAAGATCTCGGCCAGCTCGAGATGCGCGCGTGGCGGCGGATGATCGGCTACGTGCCGCAGGAGAATCTGCTGCTCCACGACAGTGTCGCCGAGAACGTGACGCTCGGCGATCCCGAGCTCGGCCCCGCCGACGTCGAGTACGCGCTGCGCGCGGCGGGCGTGTGGGATTTCGTCTCCGCGTTGCCCGAAGGCCCCGAGACGGTGGTCGGCGAGCGCGGCGCTCGTTTCTCCGGCGGGCAGCGGCAGCGCATCATGATCGCGCGCGCGCTCGCGCACCGGCCGCGCCTCTTGATCCTCGACGAGGCGACCGCGTCGCTGGATCCCGAGACCGAGGCGTCGCTGTGCGAGTCGCTCGCGGCGCTGCGCGGCGAGATCACCGTGCTCGCGATCTCGCACCAGCGCGCGCTCGTGGACGCGGCGGATCGCGTCTACCGCGTCGAGAAGGGATCCGCTTCGCTCGAGACCGATCGGCCCGAGCTGCGCGCGGCACCGCCCGCGCTCGCCGCGTCGCGTGCCTGAAGCGCGCTCGCGTCGCATTGCGCTCCACCTCGCCGACCTGAACGGCGGAGGGGTCCAGCGGGTGATGCTGTCGCTCGCCGCGGGTTTCACCGAGCGCGGGCACCAGGTGGACCTGCTGGTCGGTAACGCGAACGGGCCGCTGCGCTCGCTGGTCTCGCCGAAGGTCCGGCTGGTCGAACTCGAGTCCGGCGGCGAGTGGCAGGCGCGCGGGCTCGCATGGCGCGCCGATCCGACGGGTCTCGTGCGGCTCGCTCCGATCGTGCTGGCGCGCCGCGTGCCCAAGGGGCTGGTGCAGCTCGGCGCGTTCGCGCGCGAACTCGCGAGCGCGCGTCCCGACGCGCTCGTCAGCGCGACGCCGCACCCGAACTTCCAGGCGGTCTGGGCGCGACGCCTCTCCGGAGTCCCGCTGCGCCTGCTCGTCACCGAACACATCGCCCCGTCGCAGAAGGCGCGGCGCATGCTCATCCCGCTGGTGCGACACACGTATGCGCAGGCCGACGCCATCGCCGCGGTGAGCCGCGCCCTCGGTGACGACCTCGCGCGCTTCGCGGGCATCCCGCGCCAGCGCATCGCGACGCTCTACAACCCGGTGGTGGACGACGCGATGCTCGAAAAGGCGCGCGCGCCGCTCGATCACCCGTGGCTCGACGGCAGCGGGCCGCCCGTCGTGCTGGGCGCCGGACGTCTCTCGGACCAGAAGGACTTCCCGACGCTGATCCGCGCGTTCGCGCTGCTCCGCCGCCGGCGCCCCGCGCGGCTCGTGATCCTCGGTTCCGCCAAGGTGCACGCGAAGACCGTCGAGCGTCGCGACGAGCTGCTCGCACTCGCCGCCGAGCTGGGCGTCGCGGACGACGTGCAGCTCCCGGGCGCCACGGAGAATCCGTTCGCGTGGATGGCGCGGGCGTCGGTATTCGCGCTCTCGTCGCGTTTCGAAGGGCTCGGCAACGTGCTGATCGAGGCGATGGCGTGCGGTTGTCCCGTGGTCAGCACCGATTGCGAGAGCGGGCCCGCCGAGATCCTGGCAGGCGGGCGTCTCGGCCCGCTGGTGCCGGTCGGCGACGTCCCGGCGCTCGCGGCCGCGCTCGAACGCGTGCTGGACGCGACACCCGATCGCGACGCCCTGCGCCGCCGCGCCGCGGAGTTCGGCGTCGACCGCGCCGTGGACGCCTACCTGGCGCTGCTCTTCCCCGCCTGATCCGCCGCCAGCGCTTCGAGCCGCGTGCGCAGCGCGGCTGCGCTGATCTGCCAGGAGCGCGCCGCGAAGCGCTCGCGCACGGCGCGCGTCTTCTCCGCGAGGAAGCCCGCGTCGAGGATCGGGCGCTCGATCGCCGCGGTCGCGCCGGGCACGTCGAAGGGGTCGAAGTAGCCCGCGAGATCCCCGCCGACCTCGGGCAGCGACGAGGTGTCGGACGCGACGCACCAGCGTCCGAAGGCCATGCCCTCGGCGACCGGCAGGCCCCAGCCCTCGTAGAGGCTCGGGTACACGGTGAAGAGACAGCTCGCGTAGAGCTGCGCCAGCTCGGCGTCGTCCACGCCGCGCTTCCAGACGATCTTCCCGTCGAGGCAGCGCGACTGCTCGAGCTCCGTGACGAAGTCGTCGATCAGCCAGCCGCGCCGGCCGACGAAGACCAGGTCGGGGATCCGCTCCGGTCCGTGCTTCTCGATCAGGCGGCGCCAGACCTGGAAGAGCAGCCTGTGGTTCTTGCGCACTTCGAGCGTGCTCACGTAGAGCACGAAGGGCCGCTCCGCGGCGGGCGCTTCGGCCGTCGGGCGCTGCGCCGCGAGCGCGCGCGGCAATTCGTCGCCGAGCAGCAGCGTCTCGACGGGACCGGTCCCGATGCCCGCGGCGGCGAAGAAGGCGGTCGCGTCGCGTCGCGTCGATTCCGAACAGCAGAGCAGCAGCGACGCGTTGCGGCCACTCCACTCGAACCACGCGCGATAGCGCCGCTGCTGCACGGGCGTCCACCACTCCGGGAAGAGCACCGGCAGCAGGTCGTACACGAAGCCGACGTACGCG
>JALOQG010000461.1 GCA_025453505.1 Myxococcota bacterium
GCACGACTCGATGCCGGTCGCGGCGAGGAAGGCGAGCAGATCCTCGGCGATCGCATCGAGCGTGTAGCTCGCAGGGTCGCCCGTGTTGGTGCTCTCGCCGTGACCGCGCAGATCGAGCGCCACGACGCGGCCGTGCTTCGCGAGCGCCTCGAAGCGCCACTGGAAGTCGCGACGCGATCCAGTGAAGCCGTGCACCAGCACCAGCGGCCGCGAGTCCGGACCGAAATCCTCGTACGCCATCTCGATGCCGCGGACGCGCACGCGGCGCGGCTGCACGTCGGACCCCTCTCGCCTCATCCGTGCAACCTCGGCTGGAAGGGACCCTCGGCGAGTACGGCCGCCTCGTGCGCCGCGATCCCGGCGAGTCGCGCGCGCACGGCCTCGGGCGCGTAGCACGACTCCGCGAGCCGCACGTACTCGCCGTGGTGGCGCGCTTCGCTCGCCAGCAGCGACGCGTAGAAGCGGGCGAGTTCGGCGTCGACGTCCGCGAGCACCTCCGCCAACAGCCCGAAGCGCTCGCAGCTGCGCGCCTCGATCACGGCGCCGATCAGCAGCGTGTCGATCAGGTGGTGCTGCGGCTCCGGGCGCGCGATCGCGTGCAATCGTCCGGCATAGCGACCGGGCCGCTGCGCCGCGAAGCGAACACCGCGTCGCGCGAGATGGCCGAGCACCTGCTCGAAGTGGCAGAGCTCCTCGCGCGCGAGCGCCGAGAGCGGCACCTGGAGCACGGGACGATCGGGATGGCGGAAGAGCAGGTTCACGGCCGCGCCGGCCGCCTTCTTCTCGAGATGCGCGTGGTCGAGCAGGATCTCGTCGAGATGCGCGAGCGCGCGGGACGCCCAGTCGGGATCGGTGTTCGAGGCGAGGTGCAACACGGCGGCGCAGTCTAACGGCGCGGCGCCCGTCGGCGCCGCAGGCGGCCGCGCGCGGGGCGCTCGGGCTAGCATCGCCGGCCATGCACTACCGATCGATCGGCAGCAGCGGCCTCCGCGTCAGCGAGATCGCGCTGGGCTCCTGGCTCACCTACGGCGCGACGGTGGACGTCGCCGGCGCCGCCGAGGTGGTCGCGACCGCGCTCGCGCTCGGCGTCAACACGTTCGACACCGCGGACGCCTACGCGGGCGGCGCGGCCGAGGAAGCGCTGCGCGAGGCGCTGCGCGGCACGGCGCGCCACAAGGTCGTGATCGCGACCAAGGCGTTCTTCCCGATGTCGGAGGATCCGAACGACCGCGGGCTCTCGCGCAAGCATCTCTTCGAGAGCGTCGAGGCGTCGTTGCGCCGGCTCGGCACCGACTACATCGACCTGCATCAGTGTCATCGCGCGGACGAGACCGTGCCGCTCGAGGAGACGGTGCGCGCCTACGAAGACCTGATCCGCTCGGGCAAGGTGCTCTACTGGGGCGTCTCGGAGTGGAGCCACCAGCAGATCGAAGCGGCCGTCGAGGTGGCCGATCGCGGCCGCGCCTACCGGCCGATCTCGAACCAGCCGCAATATTCGATGCTGCGCCGCGGGATCGAGAAGCGCGTGCTGCGCAGCTGTACGAAGCGCGGGATCGGGCAGATCGTCTGGAGCCCGCTCGCGCAGGGCGTGCTCACCGGGAAATACGGAACCGGCGCGCGGCCCGCAGGCACTCGCGCGGCGCATCCGGTCCAGTCCCGCTTCATGGAGGCGTTCCTCACCGAGGAGATGCTCGCACGCGTCGAACGGCTGCGACCGATCGCCGCGGATCTCGGCCTCTCGATGAGCCAGCTCGCGGTCGCCTGGGTGCTGCGCCAACCGGACGTCGCGAGCGCCATCGTCGGCGCGACCTCCCCTTCCCAGCTCGAGGAAACCGCGAAGTCCTCGGGCGTCGTCCTCCCGCCCGAAGCCCTTGCCAAGATCGACGCCCTGTTTCCGGCTTGAGGAGCGGTTCGCTGCGGGCAAAGAGTGATTCGCCACGGGGGTCGGGAGCGGCGGGTGATTCTCCGCGGCGCGGACCCCGTCCACATCCATACGCTCGGTGGTGATGAGGAAGTTCAGGCGCCGCTCGCGTGACGTGCTCTTCGGGGTCCTCGAACCAGGCCGCTCCGAATTCACCCGCCGCTCCCTGCCTTTGGCAGTAACGCAGAGATTCGCGACCGCCTTTCTTTCTGAACTCCTGCGACGACGCGCGCGGATCACTCGAGTCACAGCGGAGCCCGGGCGAGGTGGAGCGGCGCCCAAGTCCCTCACGATCTGCCAGGCATATGGATGTGGACGGGGTGCGCGCGGCGGAGGATCACCCACCTCGCCCGACCCCAGCGACGAACCACTCCGACTCCGGACCCGACCCGAACGCTACGACTTGGCGATGTTCACCGTTTGCAGCTCGGTGAAGCCGAGCAGGCCCCACGGGCCGTTCTCGACGCCGATGCCCGACCACTTCGCGCCGCCGAACGGCGCGTTGGGCACGATCGCGAGGTGCTGGTTGACCCAGGCCGTGCCGCACTCGAGCTGGCTCGCGACGTCGGCGGCGCGTTCGGTGTTCGACGACCACACCGAGCCCGAGAGGCCGTACATCGTGCCGTTCGCGCGCTCGATCACGTCGTCGATGTTCCGGTACGACAGGATCGGCAGCGCCGGTCCGAACTGCTCCTCGTCCACGAGCCGCGCGCCTTCCGCCAGGCCCGTCACGAGCGTCGGCGCGATGAAGTAGCCGCCTCCGCCGAGCGTCGCGCCGCCGGTCACGCAGCGGCCGCCCGCCCGCTTCGCGTCCTCGATCAGCTCGTTCACGCGATCGAACTGCATCTTGTTGTTGAGCGGACCGAGCAGCGTGTCCGGCTGCATGCCGTCGCCGACCTTCACGCTCTTCGCGATCGCCGCCATCGCGTCGACCACCGGCTGGTGGAGCGACTCGTGCACGTAGAGGCGTTTGATCGCCGAGCAGATCTGGCCGCTGTTCGAGAACGCGCCCCAGAACAGCTTCTCCGCCACCTGCTTCGGATCCGCGTCGTCGAGCACGATCGCGGCGTCGTTGCCGCCGAGTTCGAGCGTCACGCGCTTCAGATCGGGCGCGGCCGCCGCGGCGACCTTCTTGCCCGTCGCCACCGAACCGGTGAACGAGATCTTCCGCACCGCCGGATGGCCCGTGATCCACGCACCGAGCGCGTCGTTGCCGGACACGATGTTGAGTACGCCGGGCGGCAGCGCGTCGCGCAGCACCTCTCCGAGCTTCAGCGTCGAGAGCGGCGTGAACGGCGACGGCTTCAGCACGATCGTGTTCCCGGCGAGCAGCGCCGGCGCGATCTTCCACACCGCGAGCAGCACCGGGAAGTTCCACGGCGTGATCGCGCCGACGACACCGTACGGGCGGCGCCGCACCTCGATGCGCACCCTGGCGTCGTCCTGCACGACCTCGACCGGAATCTCGAGCGACGCCGTGTACTGGAACCACACCGCCGCGCCGATCAACTCTTCGCTGGCCTTCGCGAGCGGCTTGCCCTGCTCCTGCGTCAGGATCGGCGCCAGCTCGCCGAGCCGCGCCTTCAGCGCCTCCGCGCAGGCGAGCAGCGCCTTGCGGCGCGCCGGCAGATCGCGGCTCCACGGCCGGAACGCGCGCGACGCAGACGCCATCGCGGCGTCGAGCTGCGCGCGACTGCATTCGGGCGCCTGCGCGAAGACCTGGCCGCTGGCGGGATTGATCACGCCGAAGCTCGCGTCGGTGGTCACGGAGTTGCCGTCGATCGTCATCGTGAAATCGCTCATGTCGGTTTCCCTTTCAGCTCTTCTGGGCCTTGTGGAAGACGGGCGGCTTGCCTTCGCGCGGGAGGGCCGGAGCGGAATCGCGCAGCAGGCGCAGCGCCTCGGCGCGGTCTTCGGCTCCGAGCGTGCGCGTCATGGTGCAGAACTCGACGAGGATCCCGTTGGGATCGACGGTGTACACCGACCAGCACCAGTGGTGATCGATCTCCATCACGTCGTGGCCGTGATCGAGCCAGCGCTGTTTGCGCTTCTCGATCTCGGAGCGGTCGGCGGCGTGGAACGCGACGTGGTTGACCCAGACCGGCAACCCGAGGTCGGTCGAGATCGCGCTCGGCGCGGGCGTCGGAAGCGTCTCGTCGTGCAGCTCCCAGAACGCGATCAGCTCGCCGCCGCCGGTCTCGTAGAAGAGGTGCTTGGCCCAGCCGCCCTCGGGCGTCTTCGCCACCTCGACCTTGACCAGTTCGAAGCCGGTCGCCTCGGTGTAGAAGCGGTGATTGGCCTCGGTGTCGCGCGTCGCGACCGCGACGTGATGGAACGCCATGCGGAACTCTCCTTCGGAAGCGGTCGGTCCGTGGCCACGGTACCAGAGCCCGGCGGACCGGCGCCGCATCAAGCGAGGCCCGTGCCGCTCCGATACGCCCTCCGACATGGCGCTCGACCTGCTCGCACTCGGACTGCTCGTCGTCTTCGCCTGGCTCGGCGCCCGGCGCGGCGCGCTCGCGACCGGCCTTTCGCTCGCCGGCATCGTCGGCGGTTATGCGGCGGCCTGGTGGGCCGCGACGCGACTCGGCGCGACGGCCTCCGAGGCGCTCGGCGTGACGCCGCTGCTCGGTGCACCCCTCGCCGGCAGCGCGGCGTTCGGCGCGGTCGTCCTCGCTACGGGAATCGTCTCCTGGATCGCGCGGCGCCGGACGCGCGACGTCCCCGCGACGCCCGCGAGCCGCGCCGGTGGCGCACTCTTCGGCGCGTTGCGTGGCGGACTCGTCGCACTCGCGATCGGCCTGCTCGCGATCTGGCTCGACGCCTCGCGCATGATCGGCGCCGGCAGCGAGACCTCGGCC
>JALOQG010000077.1 GCA_025453505.1 Myxococcota bacterium
ACCGAGACGCTCGCCGTCGAGTGGGCGCCGTACGGCATCCGCGTGAACGGACTCGTGCCGGGACTCTTCCCGCACCAGGACGAAGCGGCGCACATCAAGGACGGCGTGCCCGACCGCGGCAAGAACGAAGGAGCGCGCCAGCCCGCGGGTCGCGTCGGCCGGCCGCGCGAGCTCGGCTGGGCCGCGACCTTCTTGTGCTCGCCGTTCGCCAGCTACATCACGGGAGCGACGCTCGTCTGTGACGGCGCGAACTGGCAGCGTCGCGCCATGCTGCAGCCCGAGTTCACGCCGATCCGCGAGCAGCTCGGGAAGGGACCGTTCTCGGCGGGATGATCAGTCCGAGAGCGGCGTCGCGAAGCGGCGGCGGTAGGCGCGCGGCGGGAAGAAGGCGAGCCACTCGGCGACGGCGGTGACGAGCACCAGCGACGAGGCGACGCCGACCAGCGACGGCGGCAGTTCGTAGTGGCCGAAGAGCTGCGCCACGAGGTGCAGCAGCGCGATCGCGGCGATCCCGCCGGTACCGATGCCCCAGAGCTGCATGCGGTTCGCGATCAGCGCGTCGCCGAGACCGATCTGCGCGCGGCGTCGCATCAGTGCGGCGTAGTGCAGCGGCGCGACGCTCGACCAGCCGTACGCGGCGAGCAAACCGAGATTCGGGGCCCAGCGGCCGAGCCACGCGCCCGCGCCTTGCGCCGCGCCCGCGACGTGCAGCGACCACGAGCCGGCGATGCCGAGCACGAGCCAGCCTCCGAGCAGCAGCTGTGCGATGCGCGCGGCGCCGCTCTCGGGATGGAAGACGCGCGCGGAGAAGACGCCGATCGCGATGGCGCCGAGCGAGATCGCGGTGACTCCAGCGAAGGAGCCGAGGCCGGTGAGCGCATCGGGCAGCAGGCGCAAGGACTCGGCGGCGATCAGCAGCGAGTAGCCGATCGCGCCGGCCAGCAGGAAGTTCAGGCCGATCGCGAGTTCGGGCAGGTTGCGCGTGCGGCGCGCCATGCCGAGCAGGCGCACGCCGAGCACGAGGCTCACCAGCACGAAGGTCGGAAACGCCACCAGCCCCAGCATCTCGGCCACGGGACACCCCTCCGGGGTTCTGATCGGCCGGTGCGGCGGCGGGCTTGACCGCTACTCGTCCTCGCGGTTCACGACCGTCGAGTACCAGTCGAAGTCCCGGCGCTTGACCCAGCCGGGCATCTTCGAGCCGGCCTTCATGCGCTCCTGCATCTTTTCGCTGAGCTTGCCCTTCTGCATCAGGTCGAGGAAGACGGCGCCCGCGCAGCTCTGGTCGAAGAAGTCGCGCTGCCAGCTCCACTGCCAGTTGCCCGCATAGCGGAACCACGATCCACCGGTGCCGCCGATCTCGATCGGCTTGCCGTCGTCGCCCGCGACGGGCGCCAGCTGGCGCCAGATGCCGATGATCTCGCCCTTCTGGTCGTCGATCAGCGTACGCACGTACGGGTAGGTCCACTTGTCGAGACCTTCCATCTCGGTGCCCATCACGTAGCGGCGGATCTCGTCGCGGCCGCGCGCCACGAACTCGTATTTCGGTCCGTTGTTCCAGGTGTAGATGGCGTCTTCGGCGTAGAACCGCGCGAGCGGCTCCCAGTCGCCGCTGCGGCCGCACGCGTCGTTGGTGGCGACGAAGCGGTGGATCATTTCTTCGAGCTCGGCGCGCGGGAACGGGGGCATGGGGTGCTCCTTCTTCGTGGTTGCCAGCGCGGGGAAGTGTGGGGGGGCCTGCGGCGGTCGGGCGTTCCTCCTCGGCCCCCCACACTTCCCCGCGCTAGGGGGTGCGAGGTTCGACGCGGAGAGCCTTCGTGGGACAGTGGCGGATTGCGGCGGCGAGCTTTGCTTCGAGTTCGGGCGGCGGATCGGAGTCGAGGATCTCGACTTTGTTCGTCTTCGGGTCGAGGCGGAAGAGTTCGGGCGCTTCGCTCACGCAGACCGCGTGGCCCTGGCAGAGGTCGAGGTCGGCGACGACGCGCGGGGCTGTACGCACGCCGCTCCGGACCGCGTCCCGATGGACTTCGCTCGCCTTCGGCTCGCTGCGCGGCGCCTCCGGCGCCTTGCGGCGGCGGTAGCGGACGCCGCACGGCTGGGCGAGCTGCACGACCATCTTCGAGTGGTCTTCGCGATAGCTCTCGGCGGGTTGTGCCAGCTCGAAGTCCCAGCGGCGCAGCAGGATCGAGAAGATCGCCTTGAGCTGCATCATCGCGAACGCCGCGCCGACGCAGCGGTGGCGGCCCGCGCCGAACGGGATGTAGCCGAACGCGCTCTTGTCCTCTTCGCGGCCGGGCTCGAATCGGCTCGGGTCGAAGCGCTGCGGGTCGCGGAAGAGCGCCGGATCGCGGTTCGAGACGGCGATCGAGACGCCGACCATCTGGCCCGGCGCGACGCGGCGTCCCCCGTACTCGAAGGGTTGCATCACCTTGCGCATCAGGATCACGAGCGGCGGGTGCAGCCGCAGCGTCTCCTTGAAGACGCTCTCGAGCACCGGGATCTCGCGCAGGGCCTGGTAGGAGACGTCGCGGCCGTCGGCGTAGAGGCCGTCGAGCTCGTCGCGCACGCGCTTCATCCATTCGGGATGCCGGCACAGCTCGAGCAGCGCCCAGGACGACGTCGTGGACGTGGTGTGATGCCCCGCGAACATCAGCGAGATGAACATGCCCGTGATGGTGTTCACGTCGTAGCGCGGCTTGCCGTGCTCGTCGCGCAGGCCGTGGAGGACCTGGAAGAGATCCTTCGCCTGGCTTCCCTGCGCGGCGCGGCGGTCGAAGATCGACTGGAGATACGCGACCAGCTTCGCACGCGCGCGGTCGCGCTTGCGGAACGAGGGCAGCGGCAGATACGGATTCACGTACGCGATCGCGTCGGTGCCCCGTTCGAGATCGCTGAAGAGCGGCACGAGCTCCGCGCCGAGCTCCTCGCGGAACTCGGGGCCGATCAGCGCGGCGCTCGACGTGTAGATGGTGAGCTCGGCGAAGAAGTCGAGCAGGTCGATCGTGCCCGACTCGCCCCACTGCGCGCTCATGCGTTCGGTCTCGGCGGCGATGCCTTCGGCGTGGCCGCGCATCGCCTGGTCGCGCAGCGAGCGGTTGCGCAGCGCCTGCTTGCGCTGCTCGGGCGTCGCGTCGAAGACGACGCCCGGTCCGAACACCGGCTTCATGAACGGATACGCGGCGGCCTGGTCGAGCTGCTCGTCCGGCGCGCGGAAGAACGCCTCCTGCGCGGCTTCGCCGTAGAGCATCACGAGCGACTGGCTCGCGAGTCGCAGTTCGCCCATCTCGCCGCACTCGTCGCGACAGCGCTGCATCAGCGCCAGCGGATTGCGGCGCATCTCGAATAGATGCCCGAAGAGCGGGAGCCCGCCCGAGAGACGCGGAATCGGCACGCTCACCGCTTGCCTCCGTCGATGCGCAGCCCGGCCGGCGCTTCGGGGCCGAGCTGGATCACGTCGAATTGGACGCCCGCCGGTGCGGTCGCGATCGTCGCGACGATCTCCGCCACGGCCGATGCAGGCATCCAGCGCAGGTGCCGCTGGAGGCCCCACGACTTCCAGGACTCGAGCAGGCGCTTCACGAGGCCGGGATCCCAACCGCGCGCGAAGTCGGTCGGGAAGGTCGGGCCCGGGCGCACGATGACGGAGCGGATGCCGGTGCCGTCGAGTTCGAGGCGCAGCGTGCGCGCGAGCCCCTCGAGGCCCCACTTGGTCGCCGTATAGACCGGCTGGAACGGCCGCGGCGCGACGACGTTCTCGGACGAGACGAAGACGAGGTCGCCGCGTGCACCGCGCGCGAGCAGCGACGCGATCGCGCGTCGCGCGAGCAGCGCCGGCGCGACGAGGTTCGTCGCGATCTCGGCCTGGATCGCTTCGGGCGACGTCTCCTGCAGCAGTCCCGGCACGCACACGCCCGCGTTGTTGACGAGCACGTCCACCGGACCGATCGCGGCTTCGGCGGCGTCGAAGAAGGCGTCCACCGCGGCGGCGTCCGCGAGATCGGCGGCGAGTACCGCGACGCGGCCGCCCGCGGACTCGATCTGCTTCGCGACGTCCGACAGCTTTTCCGTGCGGCGCCCGCCGAGCGCGACCGCGAAGCCGCGCGCGGCCAGCACCGTCGCGATGGCGGCGCCGATCCCCGACGACGCGCCCGTCACGATCGCGCTGCGCGGCGCGCTCGTCGTCATCGCGCCGCCTGCCCGAACGCGATCGGCAGCGCCGCGAAGCCGCGCACGTTCACCGAGTGCACGCGCACGAGTCCGGCGGGATCGATCTCGTAGTCGGGCATGCGCTTCCAGACTTCTTCGAGCGCGACGCGGCCTTCGAGGCGTGCGAGCGACGCGCCGAGGCAGAAGTGCACGCCCTGGCCGAAGGCCAGGCTGTAGCTGGTGTCGCGCAGCAGGTCGTAGCGATCGGGGTCGGGAAACACGCGCTCGTCGCGGTTCGCCGAGCCGAGCAGCAGCACGAGGCGATCGCCGGCGCGCAGCTTCTCGCCGTGCAGCTCCGTGTCGGCCACGACGACGCGCGCGAGCGCCTGCGTCGAGTTGTCGTAGCGCAGCGTCTCTTCGACCCAGCGCGGGACCAGCGTCGCATCGGCGCGCAGCCGGTCGCGTTCGCCCGGATTGCGCCACAGCCAGTAGAGCGCGTTGCCGAGCAGCTTGGTGGTCGTCTCGTTGCCCGCGACCACCATCAGGAAGAGGAAGCCGATGATCTCGCGCTCGGTAAGGCGGTCGCCGTCGATCTCGGCCGTGATCAGCGCGCCGGTGAGATCGTCGCGTGGATTCGCCTTGCGGTCCGCGAGCATCTCGCTGAAGTAATGGAGCATCCGCAGCGCGGACTGCGCGGCGGCGGGCGGCAGGCCTTCCACGCCCTCGTCGCGGTGCACGACCAGATCCGCCCACTCGCGCAGCGTCGCGCGGTCGGCGGACGGCACGCCGATCATCTCGCTGATCACGTCCATCGGCAGCTTGCCCGCGAAGTCGCGGATGAAGTCGCAGCGATCGCCGCGGGAGGCGATCGCATCGAGGTAGTGCACGGCGAGCGCGCGAACGTGCGGCTCGAGCGACGTCACGCGGCGCGGGGTGAAGGCGCGCGAGACCAGCGCGCGCAGGCGATCGTGACGCGGCGGATCCATCGCGAGGAACGACATCGTCGTCTCGGCGTTGGCGTGGAACGCGTCGCGGTCGAGCGAGACCCCGTTGCGGCTCGAAAAGCGCGTCCACTCCTTGAAGCCGGCGAGTACGTCGGCGTGTCGCGAGAAGGCCCAGAAGCCGAGTCGCTCGTTCCAGTAGGCGGGCGCCTCGGCGCGCAGCCGCGCGTAGACCGGGTACGGGTCCTCGTGGACCGCGTAGGCGTAGGGATCGAATTCGAGCGGGCGCGCCGTCATGGAGTGGACGCACCCTACCACCATTTTCATTATGCGTGCAATGCAAATGTGGTAGGCTGCCGACATGACGATCCGGGCGGGCTTCATCGGACTGGGAAACATCGGGCTGCCGATGGCGAAGCGACTCGCCGCCGCCGGTCTCGCGACGACGGTCTTCGACGTCGTGACGGCGCGCGTCGCCGAGCTCGAGGCCGCAGGCGCGCGGGGCGCCGCCACGCCGGGTGCGGTCGCTGCGGCGAGCGACGTGGTCGGCGTGTGCGTGCGCGACGACGCCGACGTGCGCGCCGTCTTCGCGGGCGACGCGGGAATCCTCGCGGGCGCGCGCCGGGGCACGATCGTCGCGATCCACAGCACCGTGCAGCCCGCAACGGTCGAAGCGCTCGCGGCCGAGGCGTCGCCGCTCGGCGTCGCCGTCGTGGACGCCTGCATCACCGGCGGCGCCGCCGGCGCGGCGCAGGGGACGCTCACCGTGATGGCCGGCGGCGACGCGGACGCGATCGATCGCGCGCGGCCGTTCTTCGACTGCTTCGCGAAGAAGACCGTGCACACCGGCGCGATCGGCAGCGGCTGCA
This sequence comes from Myxococcota bacterium, assembly GCA_025453505.1. Classification (GTDB taxonomy): domain Bacteria; phylum Myxococcota_A; class UBA9160; order UBA9160; family PR03; genus PR03. Next base: position 5,957 of record JALOQG010000077.1, read on the forward strand.
AGACGAAGCTGTGCAACAACCTGATGACGTATCTCGCGTGGACCTCGATCTACGAGGCGACGCTGCTGGCACGCGCCGCCGGGCTCTCGCAGGAGGTGCTCGAAGAGGTCACGGGGTCGAACGGCAACCTCACCGAACCGATGCGCCTCTTCATCGCGCTGCACAAGCTCCCCGACGCGGTGCGCACCGGACCCGAGATGCAGGCGCGCATGCGCGGCTTCGTCGAGATCGCGGAGAAGGATCTCGCCGCGACGCTCGCGCTCGCGCGCGAGTGCGGCATCACGCTGCCCGGCACGGCGACGGCGTCGCAGATCATGGCGCGCGTCTATGCGCTCGAAGACCCGAAGCGGAGGTAGGCGATGAGCGAAGAGATGGACGACTACAGCGGGCCCTTCAAGCCGGACCTGCGCCTCGAGGATTTCTCGAAGGAGGCGCTCGTCACGCTGTGCCGCGAGTTCATGATGGTCGCGCACCTGCTCGACCGCTCGATCATGCCCGCCATCCTGCAGCGCTTCGGCGCGCAGGCGATGGAGGATCTGGCGATCGAGGAGTGGCGCGGCGCGAGCCCCGTCTACACCCAGCGCATTCGCAAGGCGATGAAGATCGAAGGCGACGACGTCGCGGCGATCTTCAAGTCGCTGCAGATCGATCCCGGCTTCCCGCACCAGTACATGGACGTGAAGTACGAGGTGGTGGACGCGAAGAAGGGCTACTTCTGGCTCGACTACTGCGGGGCGCTGGCGGACGTCGAGCCGTGGGGCGAGGCGCGCGTCGTCTCGATGTGTCACCACATCGAAGACCCGACCTTCGATGCGACGATGCAGGCGGTCAACCCGAAGGCGAAGTGCCGGCCGGTGCACCGGCCGCCGCGCGATCCCAAGGACCGCAAGCCGGTGTGCCACTGGGAAGTCACGATCGACGACGACGCCGTACCGGCCGAGGAGGCGCCGATCACGAAGATCACGCGGCTGTCCACGGCGGCGACCTTCGAGTTCGGCCCGGTCGAGAAGCGAGGAGGATCGAAGTGAGCGAGCAGCGCGAGAAGGGCCTCGAGTGGTTCGACCGGGTCATGGGCTTCCAGCCGCCCGTGATCCCGGAGGACCCGTTCCTCGACTGCACCGTCGATCACCTCTTCGCAAACGTGTGGGCGCGGCCGGGGCTCGGCGTGAAGGAGCGCCGCATCGCGACGCTCGTGATCCTGATGCAGCTCGGCAACGAGCAGACGCTGAAGCTCCACTTCGGCGCCGCGATGAAGCAGAAGCAGCTCACCGACACCGAGATCGACGAGCTGATCCTGCACGTCGCGCACTACGCGGGCTGGCCGGTGGCCGCGGTCTCGAGCCAGATCGTGCGCGCGCTGCGGGCGGAGCGCGACAAGGCGGCGAAGGCGGGTGGCTAGCCCGGTTCGCGGGACGCGGCCGGAAAGGCGTTCGCACGCCGAGCGCAGGGCGGAGACGCGCGCGCGGATCATCGAAGCGGTGATCGAGAGCATCGCCGAGGTCGGCTTCCACAGGACGACCGCCGTCGAGATCACGCGCCGCGCGGGCGTCACGTGGGGTGCGGTGCAGCACCACTTCGGCGACAAGGACGGCATCCTGTTCGCGGTGCTCGAGGACTCGTTCGGCCGCTTCGCCGCGCGGCTCGAGGACGTGGTCGTCGCGGACCTCTCGCTCGATCGCCGCGTCGCGCTCTTCGTCGAGCGCGCCTTCGAGCACTTCACCAGCCGCGAGTACGCCTCGACGTTCGAGATCCTGCTCGACCATCTCCGCAAGGAAGGCCGCGGCGCGCGCGCGGGGGCGAGCTGGCAGCTCGAGATGTCGCGCGCGTGGGAGCGCGTGTGGCGGCGCTTCTTCGGCGACAGCCCGGTGCCGCGGCGCCGCCAGGGCGTGCTCCAGCACTACACGATCTCGGTGCTCTCGGGCCTCGCCGCGACGCTGCTGCTCGAGGGTACCGGCGCGAACGTTCGCGAGGAAGAACTCGCGCTGCTGCGCGATACGCTGGTGCGCGAGCTGCGCGGCTGATCAGGGTGCGACGCGGAGCGCGGCGAAGAGTCCCTTTGCGCGCAGCTCGTCGGTGAAGGACGGCTCGTAGGCGTCCTCGGGCCGCGCGCGCACCAGTGCGTCGATCGCGACCGCGTCCTCGCCGACCAGGATGCGCCACTTCCCGGCGCGCACGGCGTCGAGGATGATCGTCGCCGCGCCGGCCGCGCTGAGCGGCGCCTTGTCGCGGAAGTCCTCGCCGACCTGGTGGATCATCGCGCGCAGCTGGTCGTCGCCCGGCACGCCGGGCGGCAGCTTGAAGCGCTCGCGCACCGCGGCGAGATCCTTGTCCGTCATCTCCTTCGCGCTCGGCCGGCCGAGTACGGCGGCGGAGTTCGCGACGATCTCGGTGCCGACGTGTCCCGGCATCACGACCGACACCCCGACGTGGGGCGCGTTGACGCGCAGGTCGTTGATCAGCGCCTCGCTGAACCCCTTCACCGCGAACTTCGCGGCGCTGTAGGCGGTGTGCGGGACGCCGGGGCCGAGACACGCCCAGAAGCCGTTGACGCTGCTGGTGTTGACGATGCGCGCCGCGTCGGCGGCGACGAGCATCTGCAAGAATGCGCGCGTGCAGTAGTAGACGCCCCAGAAGTCCACCGCGAAGGTGCGCTCCCATTCGGCGCGGTCGTCGGTGAAGAGGCTCCCGCCGCCGCCGATGCCGGCGTTGTTGAAGAGCAGATGGACGCGATCGGTCGCGTGTTCGGCGCGCACCGCGTCGCGGAAGGCGAGCACCTGGCGTTCGTCGGACACGTCGCACCGGTGCGTCGTCACGCGCGTGCCGGCCGGCGCATCGCGCAGGCTCTCGGCGCGCGTCTGCTCCATGTGCTCGGCCGAGACGTCGCAGGTCGCGACGTGACAGCCCTCGGCGGCGAGTTCCTTGACGAGTTCGCGGCCCATGCCCGTGCCGCCGCCGGTGACGACGGCGACGCGATCGCGGAAGGAATCCATCGGTTCTCCTCGTGGCGCGGGCGGAAGATGTCCCACTCGCACGCCGGCCACCATGGGCGGGAATGCGGATGCCGCAGGACGCGGCCTGCGTCAAGCTGCCGCGCGATGTCGCAGATCATCGAATGCCCGCACGCCGATCGCTGTCCCGGCTGTGCGGGGATCGGTCGGCCGCTCGCGGAACAGCTCGCCGCCAAGCGGGATCGCGTGCAGCGCGCCTTCGCGTCGTTCGTCTCGACGGCGCCCGCGACGATCGAGACGCCGCGTGCCGCCGATTCGATCACCGACTACCGCACGCGCGCCAAGCTCGCGGTCGGCAGCGGCGCGCGCGTGGGTCTCTTCGAGCGCGGCGGCCACGACGTCCTCGATCTGCCCGGGTGTCGCGTGCTCGCGCCGGCCGTCGCCGAGACGGTCGCCGCCGTCCGACGCCTGCTCGTGTCGCCGCCTCCCGAGGCCGGCGCCGTGCTGCGCGCCGACGGCGACGGCGCGGGGCGTCTGCGCGCGATCGACGTGCGCGAGGTCGTGGACGC
>JALOQG010000002.1 GCA_025453505.1 Myxococcota bacterium
TTCGGCCTCGACGAGCGATGCGGGCATCGCCGTGCAGTTGAGTTCGACGAAGGGGCCGCCGCCGAGGATCTCGTGGATCGCGTGCGCGACCATGCCCTTTCCCGTTCCGGTCTCGCCGGTGATCAGGATCGCGGGCCGCGCGCCGGGCGCGAGCTGCGCCGCCGCGATGCGCTGCGCCTGCTCGAAGATCGCGAGCAGACGCGGATCGCGGCCGACGATGCCCTGCGGGAGCACGCGCGCGCGTTCGCGCAGGTAATGCAGCTCCCAATCGCGGCGTTGGCTCGACAAGACGCGCTCGACGACGAGGGCGAGCTCCTCGAGATCCAGTGGCTTCTGGAGGTAGTCGCGCGCGCCGCGCCGCATCGCGTCCACGGCATCGCGCACGGATCCGTAGGCGGTCATCAGGATCACGGGCAGGTCGGGTGACGCGGCGACGAGATCGGCGAGGACGTCGAGGCCGGACGCGTCGGGCAGGCGCAGGTCGAGCAGCACCAGATCGGGCGGCTCCGCGCGCGCCGACTCGATCCCGGCGGCGCCGCGATCCGCGAGCCGCACGCCATGACCGACCGCTTCGAGGTAGCGGCCGAGCTCGGCCGCCAGCACGACCTCGTCCTCGATGATCAGGATTTCCGCCACGGCCGAGGCAGGATAGCCGCCTCGCGCCGGGTGACGGCCGCGCGCGAGATCGCGCACGAGTGCGCCGTTGCGCGTGAAATCGCGCGGCACCCAGGGCGCCGCGGCGACGCTCAAAGGCTCGCGAGGCCACCCACGATGACGTCTCGGGCGGCGAGCGCGTCCACGCCCGTCGCGACCTGCATTTCGGCGCCGAGCCCGGCGCCGAGCCCGGCCCCGGCCGGCACCTCGATCGTGCGCAACACGCCGCGCTCGATGGTCGGCACGATGCGCAGCGTCTCGAAGCGCAAGGGCGACGCGTCGACCAGCGCCTGCACGGTGAGCGGATCGTGCAGGAACGCGACGAACTCGGACGGCTCGGGACCGCCCCAGCTCGAAAAGAGCTTCTTCTGCACGCCGGTCCAGGTGCGCAGCATCGCGCCGATCGCACGTGCGACGGGACCGCCCGCCTCGATGCGCGCCAGATCCGCCGGCCCCATCCAGGTCTGCAGCGTCACGTCGGCGGTCACGAGCGTGGTGCGGAAGCCCGCGCCAAGCACTGCCACCGTCGCCTCGGGATCCGAGCACAGGTTGTAGTCGATACCGTGCGGCAGCTCCTTCGTGCCAAGCCGGACGCTCCGCACGTGGCCGCCCATCACGGTGAGGCCCGCGACGCGCTGCGGGAGCTTCGGATCGAGCGCGACCGCGCGCGCGACGTTCGTCAGCGGACCGACCGCGACGAGTTCGAGACCCGGGTGCTCGTGCGCCGCACGCACGATCCGCTCGGGCGCGGACTCGTCGGGCAGGCGGGCGTCCGGTCCTTCGGGAAGCGGGTCGCCTTCGTGACCGAACCAGACGAAGCGGCTCTCGGGCCGCAAGAGCGGCGCGCGCTCGCCGGCGCAGACGTCGACGTGCGTGCGGCCGGCGAGGCCGAGCAGGCGCGCCGCGATCCGCGCGCGCAGGCGCGTGTCGCCACACACCGTCGTGACGGCGACGAGATCGAACGCCGCGGGATGCGCCAGCACGAGGCCCAGCGCCAGCGCGTCGTCGACGTCGCTCCCGATGTCGGTGTCGAGAAGCAGCGGTCGCGGCGCGGCTATGCGGGCGCCTTTGCGTCGGGCGGCGTCACCACGAAGAGCAGCGCACCGCTCTCGACGGTCTGGCCATCGACGACTGCGACTTCCGTCACGATCCCCTCGATCGGCGACTTGATCTCGTTCTCCATCTTCATGGCCTCGAGGATCAGGACGCCCTGGCCTTCGGTCACGGCGGTGCCGAGCGGCGCCGAGATCTTGACCACCTTGCCCGGCATCTCCGAGTCGACGCGCTGCGGGCCCGTCGCGACGGGCTTCGCCGTCGCAGTGAGCAGCTTGGAACGTTCGTCGAGCGCTTGCAGGTGGAAGAGCTGGCCGCCGACGAGCACGTCGAAGCCGTTCGCGCCCTGCTCGTCGATCACGACCTCGAACTGCCTGCCGTTCTCGATGATCGAGTAGATGGCGGACTTGCCGCTCTTCACGGTGTCCACGAGAACGGTTGCGCCGTCGATCGTGACCTCGTACTGCGAGTCGGAGAGTTCGCTGAGGCCGACGGTCTTCGTCTCTCCCTTCTTCTCGGAGACCTCGTAGTTCACCGCAGGCCTCCCCGCATCTGCACGCGCCGACCGAACGACTTCCACGGATCGCCGCCGCCGCTGCCGCTCGCGACCGCCGTCGCGGCGGCTGCGCGCTGTTTGTCGCGCTTGTAGGCGACGATCGCCGCCATCATGAACGCGACGCGGCGCGCCTCCGCGGCGTCTTCGTCGCCGCCCGGCACGGGGCCGCCCTTGCCGCCCGCCATGTGCTGCTCGATGAAGCCGGTGTCGTAGTGGCCTTCCAGGAACTTCGGATGGTGCACGAGCTTCTGGTGGAACGGGATCGACGTCTTGATGCCCTTCACCACGAACTCGGAGAGCGCTCGGCGCAGGCGCTCGATCGCCTCGGCTCGATCGCGCCCCCACACCACGAGCTTCGCGACCATCGGGTCGTAGAAGACGGTGACCTTCGCGCCCTGGTACACGCCGCTGTCCACGCGGATGCCGGGGCCGGCCGACGGCCGGTAGACGACGATCTCGCCCGGCGACGGCACGAAGTTGGCGTCCGGGTCCTCGGCGTAGATGCGCGCTTCGATCGAGTGGCCGTTGATGGCGAGGTCGTCCTGCGCGAAGGGCAGCTTCTCGCCGGCCGCGACGCGGATCATCGTCTTCACGATGTCGACGCCGGTGATCATCTCGGTGATCGCGTGCTCGACCTGCACGCGCGTGTTCATCTCGAGGAAGTAGAAGTGGTCGTGCTTGTCGACGAGGAACTCACAGGTTCCGGCGCCGACGTAGTCGACCGCCTTCGCCGCGGCGACGGCCGCCTCGCCCATCTTGGCGCGCAGCTCGGGGCTGATCCGGTTGCCCGGCGCCTCCTCGATCACCTTCTGGTGACGGCGCTGGATCGAGCACTCGCGCTCGAAGAGGTGCACCGCGTTGCCGTGCGAGTCCGCGAGGATCTGGATCTCGATGTGGCGCGGCTCTTCCACGAACTTCTCGACGTAGAGCGAGTCGTCGCCGAAGGAGCTCTTCGCTTCGGAGCGCGCGCGCGCGATCGCGCCTTCCAGCTCCGATTCGACCTTGACCAGACGCATGCCCTTGCCGCCGCCGCCGGCCGCCGCCTTGATCATGACCGGCGGGCCGATGTCGCGGACCCAGCGCGTGATGGCCTCGTCGGTCAGACGCTCGGTCGTGCCGGGAACGATCGGCACGCCGGCCTTCTCCATCGTCTGTCGCGCGGTGACCTTGTCGCCCATCGTGCGCATCACGTCGCCGCGCGGGCCGATGAAGACGACGCCCTCCTTCGCGCACAGGTCCGCGAACGGGCCGCGCTCGGAGAGGAAGCCGTAGCCGGGATGGATCGCCTCGGCGCCGGACTTCTTGGCGACTTCGATGATGCGTTCGCCGATCAGGTACGACTCGCGCGCCGGCGGCGGGCCGATGCAGTAGGCCTCGTCGGCGAAGCGGACGTGCAGGGCGTCGCGATCGACGTCGGAGAAGACGGCGACCGTCTTGATGCCCATCTCGCGACAGGCGCGCATCACGCGGACCGCGATCTCGCCGCGGTTCGCGATCAAGACCTTCTTGAACATCGGGGGTCCTCGGTCTCCCTGGTGGCCTTCGCTCGCCTGCGGCTCGCTGCGCGCGGCCGCGGACGGCCGCTTGCTCAGAGGGGAATGTTGCCGTGCTTCTTCGGCGGGTTCTGGTCGCGCTTGTTCTGGAGCATCTCGAGCGAGCGGATGATCTTGACCCGCGTCTCCTCGGGCTTGATCACCTCGTCGATGTAGCCGAGTTCCGCCGCCTTGAACGGATTGGCGAACTTCTCGCGGTACTCGGCCTCGAGTTCGACGCGGCGCGCGGCCGGATCGCTGGAGTCCCGCAACTCGTTGCGGAACACGATGCTCACCGCGCCGTCCGGGCCCATCACCGCGATCTCGGCGGTGGGATACGCGAAGTTGACGTCGGCGCGCGTGTGCTTCGAACTCATGACGACGTACGCGCCGCCGTAGGCCTTGCGCGTGATCACGGTGACGCGCGGCACGGTGGCCTCGCAGTACGCGTAGAGCAGCTTCGAGCCGTGCGTGATGATGCCGCCGTGCTCCTGGTCCACGCCGGGCAGGAAGCCGGGCACGTCCACGAAGGTCACGATCGGGATGTTGAACGCGTCGCAGAAGCGGACGAAGCGGCCGCCCTTCTTCGAGGCGTCGATGTCCAGCACGCCGGCGCGATGCGCGGGCTGGTTCGCGACGATGCCCACCGAGCGGCCGCCGAAGCGGCCGAAGCCGACGACGATGTTCTTGCCGTAGAGGCCGTGGACCTCGAGGAAGTTGCCGTCGTCGACGACGAGCTTGATCAGCTCCTTGATGTCGTACGGCTTGTTCGGATTGTCCGGCACGAGATTGCGCAACGCCGGATCCGCCCGGTCGATCGGATCCTCGGTCGGCACGAACGGCGCGTCCTCGAGGTTGTTCTGCGGGATGAACGAGAGCAGGTTGCGGATGACCTGGATGCACTCCTCTTCGGAGTTCACCGCGAAGTCCGCGACGCCGCTCTTCGAGGCGTGAGCGACCGCGCCGCCCAGCTCCTCGGGCGACACTTCCTCGTGCGTGACCGTCTTGATCACGTCGGGGCCGGTGATGAACATGTTCGAGCTGTTCTTCACCATGATGATGAAGTCGGTCATCGCGGGCGAGTACACGGCGCCGCCCGCACACGGGCCGAGGATCGCCGAGATCTGCGGGATCACGCCCGACGCGAGCACGTTGCGCGTGAACACGTCGCCGTAGCCGCCGAGCGACACGACGCCTTCCTGGATGCGCGCGCCGGCGCCGTCGTTCAGGCCGACGAACGGCGCGCCGGCCTTCACGGCGAGATCCATCACCTTGCAGATCTTCTCGGCGAACGCGCCCGAGAGGCTGCCGCCGAAGACGGTGAAGTCCTGCGAGAAGAGGAACACGAGCCGGCCGTTCACCTTGCCGTAGCCGGTGACCACGCCGTCGCCGGGGATCTTCTGCGCTTCCATGCCGAAATCGGAGCAGCGGTGGACGACGAAGCGATCGGTCTCGACGAAGGTGCCGGGGTCGAGCAGCAGTTCGATGCGCTCGCGCGCGGTGAGCTTGCCCGCGGCGTGCTGCTTCTCGATGCGCTTCTCGCCGCCGCCCATCATCGCGCGAGCGTTCAGCTCGTCGAGTCGCTTCAGCTTCTCCTCGATCGACATGGGGTCCTCTTCGGGGTCAAAGGCTCGCGATCTCTTCGAGACGGCCCTGCAGGTAGCCGCGGTATGCGGCGATATCGACCTGTCGGCGCGCGACGCCGGTGTCCATGGCCGCCTGTGCGACCGCCGGCGCGACGTGCAGCAGCACGCGGGGGTCGAACGGCTTGGGGATGATGTACTCCGGCCCGAAGTGGAAGGTCTCGCCGCGGTACGCGTTGCGCACCACGGGCGGGATTCCCTCCGTTTCGCCGAGCTTCGCGAGCGCGGCGAGCGCGCGCACGGCGGCCTGTTTCATCTCCTCGTTGATCTTGCGCGCGCGCACGTCGAGCGCGCCGCGGAAGATGAACGGGAAGCCGAGCACGTTGTTGACCTGGTTCGTGTAGTCCGAGCGGCCCGTCGCCATGATCGCGTCGCTGCGAACGGCGGCGACCTCGGGCGGCGTGATTTCCGGATCCGGGTTCGCCATCGCAAAGATGATGGGCTTCGCGGCCATCGACTTGATCATCGAAGACGTCACGAGGCCCGCCGACGAGAGGCCGACGAACACGTCGGCGCCCTTGAAGGCGTCATCGAGCGTACGCGCGTTGGTGCGGCGCACGAACTCCTGCTTGTACTCGTTCAGGCCGGAGGTGCGGCCCTCGTAGAGGACGCCCTTCGAGTCGACCATCAGCAGGTTCTCGGCATCGACGCCGAGATCCTTGTAGAGCTTCGCGCACGCGATCGCCGAAGCGCCGGCGCCCGAGAACACCACCTTCACGTCGGCCATCTTCTTGCCGACGACCTCGACCGCGTTGAGCAGCGCCGCGCCCGAGATGATCGCGGTGCCGTGCTGGTCGTCGTGGAAGACCGGGATGTCGAGCGTCTCGATGAGGCGCTTCTCGATCTCGAAGCACTCCGGCGCGCGGATGTCCTCGAGGTTGATGCCGCCGAAGGTCGGCGCGATCAACTGGCAGAACTCGATGATCTTCTCGGGGTCCTCGGTGGCGACCTCGATGTCGAAGACGTCGACGTCGGCGAAGCGCTTGAAGAGGACGCCCTTGCCCTCCATCACGGGCTTCGAGGCGAGCGCGCCGAGATTGCCGAGTCCCAGGATCGCGGTGCCGTTCGAGATCACCGCGACCAGGTTGCCGCGCGCGGTGTACTGGAAGGCGGTCTCGGGATCCTTGGCGATCTCACGAACCGGCTCGGCGACACCGGGGCTGTAGGCGAGAGAGAGATCGTCTGCGGTCAGCGTTGGCTTCGTTGGAACGACCTTGATCTTCCCGGGCCGCCCCGACGCGTGATAGGCCAAGGCTTGTTCTCTCGTGATCGCCACAGCATTTCCCCCGGAGGGCGGTTTGAAGAGCGCGCAGTCTATCAGATGGATGGATTCCCCGTCGAGGTACGTTTCCGACGGAAAATCGGGAGCTTGCGCGCGGACCACTACTCCTTGAGCAGCTCGCGGGCGATCACCAGCCGCTGGATCTGGTTGGTGCCTTCGTAGATTTGCATGAGCTTCGCGTCCCGCATCAACTTCTCGACCGGGTACTCCTTCGTGTAGCCATTACCACCGAAGATCTGGACCGCGTCGGTCGTGACGCGCATCGCGACGTCGGTCGCGAAGCACTTGGCGAAGGAGCTGTACTTCGACGCGCGCAGGCCCTGGTCCACCATCCATGCACTCTGGTGCGTCAGCAGCCGGCCGGCCTCGATGTCCTTGGCCATGTCCGCGAGCAGGAACTGCACGGCCTGGAACCCGCCGATCGGGAATCCGAACGCCTTGCGCTCCTTCGAGTACGCGGTCGACTCGTCGAGCGCACGGCGCGCGATGCCGGTCGCGAGCGCGCCGATCGGAGGACGCGTGCGGTCGAGCGTCTGCATCGCGATCTTGAAGCCCTCGCCCTCCTTGCCCAGCCGATCCGCGGCCGCGACGCGCACGTTGTCGAAGTGGATCACGCGCGTGTCGCTCGCGCGCTGGCCCATCTTGTCTTCCTTCTTGCCCGCGGAGAGCCCCGGCGCGCCGCGCGGGATCACGAAGGCGCAGATGCCCTTGTGCCGGCTCGAGCGGTCGAGCGTCGCGAAGACGGTGTAGAGATCCGCCTCGCCGCCGTTGGTGATCCAGCACTTGGTGCCGTTGAGCACGTAGCCGTCGCCGTCCTTCTCGGCGAAGAGCTGCATGCCGGCGACGTCCGAGCCGGCCTCGGGCTCGGAGAGGCAGAACGAGACCAGGGAGAAGTCGCTGGTGCAGGCGCCGAGGAAGCGCTTCTTCTGGTCCTCGTTGCCGCCCACCAGGATCGGCATCAGGCCGAGGTCGTTGCACATGATCGAGGTAGCCATGCCCGAGCAGCCCCAGGCCAGTTCCTCGACCGCGATGCACGAATCGAGCACCGAGAGGCCGACGCCCCCGTACTCCTCGGGGATGCAAGTCGAGACGAGCCCGAGTTCCCAGGCCTTGCGGATGATGTCGCGGGGAAACGTGCCCTCCTGATCGTGGTGGGCCGCCGCCGGCGCGATCTCCGCGCGTGCGAAGCGCCGCGCGGTCTCCTGCAGGGCGAGCTGCTCGTCGCTGAGACCGAAATCCATGATCGCCTCCTGCCCCATCCAGGCGAAGTCGGAAGCGACCGTCGGCGGGGCGTCGAGTCGGCCCCGAGAAGTGACCACGAGTCCGCTCATCGTGCGGACGGCGAGTCACTTTTCGCTCCAGATCCGCTGGGTTGCGCGAGCCTAGGAGACGCTCCTCGGGGTCACAAGCAGGCGCCTCAGAGCGGCGCGCCGAGCCTCCGCGAGAGAGCGGTCGCGGCCGCCATCACCTTCGTGGCGAGTTCGCCCTCGAGGCGCTCGGGATCGACGCGCGAAGCGGGCGCCGAGACCGCGATCGACGCCGCGAGCAGCGAGGTCGAGTCGAACACGGGCGCGGCGGCGCACACCACACCGGGCGCGCACTCCTCGAGATCGAGCGCGAATCCCTGAACACGCACCTGCTGCAGGTGCAGGATCAACTTGTCGCGGTCCGTCACGGTCTTGTCGGTGAACGAATGCAGCCTGTCCTTCGCGACGACCTCGCGGTCGTAGCGCTCGAGCGTCTCGGCCGGACCACACGCGAGCAGCACCTTGCCGACGGCGGTGCAATACGGGAACGCGCGCCCGCCGAGATGCAGTCCGGTCACGAGCGGGCCGACGGCCTGCACGCCGTCGAGCATCACGACATCGAAGCCCTGCAAGACGGCGAGATGCGAGGATTCGCCCGTCTCGCGCGTGAGCCCATCCAGGATCGGCCGCCCCTGTCGGGTGAGCGATCGAGCCCGCCCGAACGCGTGTCCGAGTCGGACGCACGCGGCCCCGAGCCGATAACGCTCGGTGTCGGCGCACTGCTCGACCCAACCTTTTCCCTCGAGCGTCGCGAGAATCCGGAACACGTTGTTCTTGTGGAGATTGAGCCGTCTCGAGAGCTCGGTCACGCCGAGCATCTCGTCCGATTCGAAGGCCTCGAGCACGCTCAGCGCGTTCGTGACGGTCTGGATCGCGTACTCGCTCTTCGCCCTCTGCATCGCCCCTCCCCCTCTGGCACCGGCTTGCGACGAACTGGCTAGGTGTGACCTCCCATCGCTCGATCGATGCGTGGAGGCGTGCACCCGTGGGGCGCGTGGGGAGTTCCGAACCCTCTCGAAGAGAATGCGGATCCGTCGAATGCGGATCGCGGGCGGCTGGCGAGCGAGCGGATGGAAGCGCTTGCGTCGACGGGTTCAGAGGCTCGATCCACGGGGGCCATGGCTCGTCCGGCGTCGAGTAGCGACGGGGGGTCGCGACCGTTGCGTCATCAGTTGAATGAAAGACTCGGACAACGACTGCTCGATCCGTTGATCGATCGAGACGGCGAGTTGGTATCGCATGCAGCCAATGGAGTGTCAAGCACGAGGCGGGATCGTGAATGCAAATTCTCGACGAGATGACTGATCAGACACGAGGAAGTGTCTCTACTCGACGCTGCACGTCTCGAATGTGTCGAGTGTTCCGGGCGCGGGCACTCGAAAAAACGCTCAGGCTCCCGCGGGGTCGCCGTGCGTTTCTCCCTCGGCCGCGAGCAGATCGATGACCAGGAACGCGACGCCGACGACGATGAACGAGTCGGCGAGATTGAAGTCCGGCCACTGATAACCGCCCCACAGGCGGAAATGCAGGAAGTCCACGACCTCGCCGCGAAGCACGCGGTCGACGAGGTTCCCGGCGGCGCCGCCGAGGATCAACCCGAGCGAAAGCGCGGAGAAGCGATCCCCAGGGGCCAGCTTGCGCTGGAAGCTGAAGATCATCGCGATCGCGACGAGCGTGATGCCGATGAAGAGCGTGAGACGGATCGGAGCCGGCGCATCCGCGAAAAGACCGAAGGCCGCGCCCGGATTGCGAACGTGAGTCAGGTAGAAGAAGCCGTCGATCACCGAGATTCGGTCGGCGAAGGTGAGTTGCGCGTCGACCGCCAGCTTCGTGGCCTGATCGAGCAGGAACGAGAGCACGGCGGCAACGACGAAGTGTCGCGTCTTGGCGGACATGGGAGCGGCGACCCTATCACACGGGCTCGGACGCAGGAACATGCCCGAGCGCGAGCGAAGGCTCAGAACCAGCGGTCGAAGAGGCGATCGAGCCAGCCACCGCGACCGCGCTCTCCAGCGCCCCGGGCGTCGTCCGCGTCTTCCTGGTCGGTCCCGCCCGTACCGAACCAGCCGCCCTCGGGGCACGTCGTGCGCGGCTCCGTGCCCTCGAGGAAGTACTCGCTCGTACGGCGAGGACAACCTGCGAGCGCCACGGCGCCGCTCACCGGATCGATCTCGACGCGATGCACGTCGGAAGGGGGCGCGAAGGCCCCAGGCACGATCCCGCCCGTCGCGTCCTTCAGGAACCGGAGCCAGATCGGCACGGCGAGCTGCGACGACGGCAGCTTCATGTCGCGCGGCTCATCGAAGCCGACCCATGCGACCGCGACCAGATCGGGCGTGAAGCCGACGAACCAGGCGTCCTTCGAGTCGTTGCTGGTGCCCGTCTTGCCTGCAATCGGCCCTTGGATCCCCGCCGACCGCACGGCGCGTGCGGTACCGCGATCGACGACGCCCTCGAGCAGCGACACGGCGAGAAAGCTGACGCCGGGATCCAGCGCCACTTCGCTCGACACGTCACCGCGGGCGAGCGTGCGTCCGGAGGCGTCGGTGAGGTCGTCGAAGAAACGCGTCTCGGTGCGCACGCCGCCGCTCGCCAGCGTCGCGTAGGCGCGCGCCATCTCGAGGGGCGTCACGTCAGCGGCCCCGAGCGCCAGTGCCGGCACGGGCTCGAGTGGACTCTCGATTCCGAGCCGCCGCGCGACGTCGATGATGCGCTCGGCGCCGACGGCCTGCCCGAGGCGCACGGTCGCGACGTTCAGCGACTTCTCGAGCGCCGTTCGCACGCTCACCTCGCCGTAGAACTTGTGGTCATAGTTGGCCGGCGCCCAGGTCTTCGATCCACTGCGGATCGAGACGGGCGTATCCGACAACGTGCTGGCCAGCGTGATGACCGGTGCGCCGCGTCGCGCCTCGAGCCCTGCTACGAACACGAAGGGTTTGAAGGCGCTGCCTGCGCTGCGACGCGCCTGCAGGCAGCGGTCGAACTGACTTTCGCCGTACTCGCGCCCACCGACGAGTGCGAGCACCTCACCGGTCTGCGGCCGCAGCGCGAGCAGACAACCCTGGAGCCGCGCGCCGTCGCGGCCCGGACGCAGCGACTTGTGCTTCTTCTCCAGCGCGTCGAGCCCTTCGCGCAGCGCCTGCGTCGCGATCTGCTGCAGCCGCAGGTCGAGCGTCGAGTAGATGCGAAGCCCCTGACCCTGGAGCGTCGCCTCGTCGTAGACCTCGGGAAGCTGGCCGCGCAGCGCGTCGAGGAAATAGCGGGTCTCGCGCGGCTCGCTGGTCCGTGTCGCAATCGAGAGGGGTGCGTCGCGCGCGGTGTCGAAGGCGGCCGCGTCGATGCGGCCCTGCTCGTGCATCAAACGCAGCACGAGATCGCGGCGCGCGCGCGCCGCCTCGGGATGCAGGAAGGGCGAGTAGTCTCCCGGGCTTCGAATCAGGCCGGCGAGCAGCGCCGAATCCTCGAGGCGCAGCGATCGCACCGGCTTGCCGAAATAGAAGAGCGAAGCCTCACCGACTCCGTGGATCGACGTCGGGCCGCGCTGTCCGAGGTAGATCTCGTTGAGATACGCCTCGAAGATCGCGGGCTTCTCGTAGCGGGCCTCGACCACGAGCGACATCGCGGCCTCCTGGATCTTGCGATCGAAGGTCCGCTCGGGCGTGAGGAAGAAGTTCTTCACGAGCTGCTGCGTCAGCGTGCTGCCGCCCTGTCGCACTTCTCCTGCGACCATGTTCGCGAAGGCTGCGCCCGCGATGCGCCACACGTCGATTCCCGGGTGCGCCTCGAAGCGCTGATCTTCGACGGCGAGCACGGCATCGAGCAGATGACGCGGCACCTGGCCGAGCCGTACCGGCTCGCGCTGCTCGCGATGCAGTCCGAAGTAGGAGCCGACGAGTTCGGGCTCGAGCAGGACGGCCGCGAGCTCGCGGTCCGAGTCGAGATCGCGCAGCGCGTCGACCTGCCGACCCTCGAGCTCGATCGCGATCCGGCGCGCCGGCTCCGCGCGCGACGGGTGCTCGAACGCGCGCAGGTACGCCACGACGCGACTCTTTTCCCAGTGCACGCCGCCCGGCGAGGCGATCTCGGCCGACGGCTCCTCGCGGTAGCCGAGCCGTCGCAACGCTCCGCGCAGATCCACCTGCGTCACGTCGAGCCCGGCCGAAAGGATCGTGGGCGCGGCATACACGCGCGAGGGAACCTCGAAGAGCGGTCCTTCGAAGCGGGCCCGCACGACGCGATCCAGGCGCAGCATGGCGCGCGCGAGGAAGATGCCGCCGCCGAACGCGAGCAGGACCGTCGCGATCGCGAGGGCGCGCAGCAACGGGCGCGCGCGACGCGCGCGGCGCCGGCCGCTACGGCGCGCGGAACGCGCCGGGCGCTCGCTGCCGCCTTCGTCGTCGCGCTGGCTCGGTTTTCGCTTCCGCTTGCGCGTCGCCAAGGAACCCGTCGTGCAGCGCGGACGCGCGGGCGTCCGGCCGCAATCTGCAAAGTGCGAAAAGGGGGCTGGGGTTGCTGAAAGCTAGGGACTTTCCGAGATTTGCGCCCGATATGAGCCAGGACAAACCCTGGGGCGGCCGCTTCCAGGAAGGCACCGACCCGACCGTCGAGCGCTTCACCGCATCGATCCATTTCGATCGCGAGCTGGCCCGCTACGACGTCCGCGGCTCGATCGCCCACGCGCGCATGCTCGGCCGCTCGGGTGTGATCCCGCAGGCCGACGCCGACGCGATCGTGCGGGGTCTCGAGCAGCTGCTCGGCGAGATCGAGGCCGGCACGCTCGCGCTCGACCCCCGCCTCGAAGACGTCCACATGAACATCGAGACGCGGCTGCGCGAGCGGATCGGCGCCGTCGCGGGGCGACTGCACACGGGCCGCAGCCGCAATGACCAGGTCGCGACCGACCTCGCCCTGTACCTGCGCGAGGCGGCTGCGACCGTGCGTCACGGTCTCGTGGACTTGCGCCGCGTCCTGGTGACGCGCGCGCGCGAGCACCTGGACACCGTGCTCCCCGGCTACACGCACCTGCAGCGCGCGCAGCCGGTGCGACTCGCGCACCACTGGCTCGCCTTCGTCGAAATGCTCGGGCGCGACGCCGAACGCCTGGCCGACCTCCGCAAGCGACTCGCGCGTTGCCCGCTCGGCTCGGGCGCGATCGCCGGCAGCACCCTGCCGCTCGACCGCGACGCTACGGCGCGTGCGCTCGGCTTCGAGGGTCCGACCCGCAACAGCATGGACGCGGTCGCCTCGCGTGACGCGGCTCTCGAGTTCCTCGCCGCCGCGGCGATCTCGATGGTGCACCTCTCGCGCCTCGCCGAAGAGCTGGTGCTGTGGTCCACGGCCGAGTTCGGCTTCGTCGAGCTTTCCGATGCCTACAGCACGGGCTCCAGCCTGATGCCGCAGAAAAAGAATCCGGACGTGCCCGAGCTGGTTCGCGGCAAGGCCGGCCGCGTCATCGGGGATCTCGTGACGCTGTTGACGGTCGTGAAGGGTCTGCCGCTCACCTACAACCGCGATCTGCAAGAGGACAAGGAGCCGCTCTTCGACGCCGCCGCGACGCTGCGCGACTCGCTCGCCGTGATGACGGGCGCCGTCGCGACGCTGCGCGTGCGCATCGATCGCATGCGCGCCGCCGCCGAAGACCCGATGCTGCTCGCGACGGATCTCGCCGAAGCGTTGGTGCGTGCCGGAGTTCCCTTCCGCGAGGCACACGAAGCTGTCGGCAAGATCGTCGCCCACTGTCTCGCCAAGGAGATCGATCTACGCGCGCTCGGCCAGCGCGAGCTGCGAGCGTTCCACGACGCCTTCGCGAGCGATGCGAACGAGCTGCTCGCGCTCGAGCGCGCGCTCGAAGAGCGATCGATGTTCGGAGCCACCGCACGGGTCCGGGTCGCCGAGGCGCTGGACGCGGCGGATCGGGCGCTCGACGCCGAGTGCGCGTTGCTCGACAGCGAACGAGAGGAACCCTGATGCGCGCCACTGCCACCCTGCTGCTCGCCTGCCTGTCCCTCGCCCCGATCGCCTGCGGGCGGTACGGTCCCCCCGTGCGGGCGCCCCGCGCCGTCCCCGTCGCGCCCGCAGCGGAGCCCGCGCCCGCAGCGGTCCCCGAACAAGTCCTCGATACGCCCGACGAAGAGCTGTCCGCACCGTCGGCCGAGCCCTGACCGCAGGAGGTCCCCGTGTTCGAAGGTGTCTTCACCGCGCTGGTCACACCGTTTCGCGACGGGTCGGTGGACGAGCGCGCGCTGACCGAACTGGTCGAGCTCCAGATCCACGCGGGCGTCGACGGACTCGTGCCCTGTGGCTCGACGGGCGAAGCCGCGACGCTCTCGCACGCCGAGCACCAACGCGTCGTGGAGGTGGTCGTCGCGGCGGCACGCGGCCGCGTGCAGGTGATCGCGGGCACCGGGTCGAACAGCACCGTCGAGGCCGTGCAGCTCACGCGTCATGCCAAGGAGGCCGGCGCCGACGGCGCCCTGCTGATCTCGCCGTACTACAACAAGCCCACGCAGGAAGGCATCCTCGCGCACTACACCGAGGTCGCGCGCCAGACTTCGTTTCCGCTGCTGGTCTACAACGTGCCCGGCCGCACCGCGTCGAACGTGCTGCCGGGAACGATCGCGCGACTGGCCGAGGTCGATCAAATCGTGGGCGTCAAGGAATCGTGCGGCGACCTGAACCAGATCGCGCACGTACTGGCCTCGGTGCCGGAAACGTTCGCCGTCCTCTCCGGCGACGACTGGGCGACCCTGCCGATGCTCACGCTCGGCGGCAAAGGCGTGATCTCCACCGCGTCGAACGTGGCGCCGGGCGAAGTGGTCGATCTGGTGCGCGCCTTCCGCGCCGGCGATCTGGCCCGCGCGCGCGCCGTACAGTTCCGTCTGCTGCCGCTCTTCGACGTGCTCTTCTGTGAGTCGAATCCAATTCCGGTCAAGGCCGCACTCGCGATGCGCGGCACGATCAGCGAAGAGCTGCGGCTTCCGCTCTTGCCGATTTCGAACGGCAACCGCGAACGCCTGCAGGCCGTGCTGAAGGATCTCGGCCTCCTTTGACCGGTCGGGCGCCGATCCGCGTCGCGTGCGTGGGCGCCCTCGGCCGCATGGGCGAGCGCGTGCGCGCGGCGATCGAGGCGGCCGACGACGCCGTGCTGAGCGGAGCCCTCGAAGGCCCCGACCATCCGCGCATCGGCGAGACCCTGGCTCCCGGCGTACGCCTGGTGGACGACCCGGAGGTCGCGTTCACGGAAGCGGACGTCGCGATCGACTTCACGATTCCCCGCGCGACTCGTGTGGCGATCCGCGCGGCCGCCGAGCGAGGCGTCGCGTACGTATGCGGCACGACCGGATTCTCCTCCGCGGATCGGGCGGAGTTCGAGGCCGCGTCGAAGCGCATCCCGATCGTGTGGGCGCCGAACTTCTCGGTCGCGGTGAACGTGCTGACGCATCTGGTCGGCACGGCGGCGAGGCTGCTCTCCGAGACCGACGTCGAGATCATCGAGCTGCACCACGCGGCCAAGCGCGACGCACCGAGCGGCACCGCATTGCGACTCGCGGAAGCCGTCGCAGCGGCGCGCGGTGTCGACCTCGCGCAGGCGATGATTTCTACGCGCAGTGGCGACACGGGCGCCCGCCCGGTCGGCGCGATCGGCGTGCAGGCCCTGCGCGGTGGCGACAACCCCGGCGAGCACACCGTCCTCTTCCTCGGCCGCGGCGAGCGACTCGAACTCACGCATCGCGCTGCCACGCGCGATCACTTTGCCGGCGGCGCACTGCGCGCGGCGCGTTGGGTCGTCGGCCGGCCCGCGGGCCTCTACGGCATGGATCAGGTGCTGGATCTTTGATCAGCAGACTTCTTCGACGACGCGAAGCAGGTCGAGCGAAGAGATCACGCCCACCAGAACGCCCCGGTCGGTCACGAGCAGTCGATGGATGCGGCGTTCGCGCATGATGTTGGCCGCGACCGCGGCCCCGGTGTCGCGGCTGACCGAGTAGACCCGTTTCACCATCACGTCCGACACGTGCATCGACGCGGGAGCCACCGGCGTTTCGCCGATCTCCTGATAGTCCTCGATGCTGCTGAAGAATTGCCCGGCCTTGGCGACGCTGTCGGGGTGCGCGGTCTTGCGAACGAGATCGTTCTGCGAAACCACGCCGATCACCCGGCCGGCGGCATCCACGACGGGAGCACCCGACACCGACTTCGACGCCAGGACTTCCTGCGCCTCGGGTACGGTCATCTCGGGGCGCAGCACGACCACGTCCGGATTCATCAGCTCGCCGACCATTCTGCGCTTCGCCATGCCCTCATCCCCTCGCGAGTCGCGCGAATGCGGTCTCGATGCCGGCGGCGAGCTCGTCGAGATCGCGAATGAACTCGGCGTCGGCTGGGACGATAGGCAACGGGGCCTCGACCTTCGACCCTCTGGACGAACGAGAAGGCCCCGCTGGTCGTCGACCAGCGGGGCCTCGAGATCGGAACTCGCGACGATCAGACGTCGAAGTAGAGCTCGAACTCGTGCGGATGCGGGCGGAGCCGCATGGGATCGATGTCGTTCTCGCGCTTGTACGAGATCCACGACTCGATCAGGTCCTGGCTGAACACGCCGCCCTGCAGCAGGAACTCGTGGTCGTTCTCGAGTTCGCGCACGGCTTCGTCGAGCGAGCCCGGCATCGTGGGAACACCCTTCGCCTCCTCTGCGGAGAGGGCATAGATGTTCTTGTCCAGCGGCTCGCCCGGGTGGATCTTGTTGAGCACCCCGTCGATGCCGGCCATCAGCATCGCGGCGAAAGCCAGATACGGGTTGCACGCGGGATCCGGGTACCGAACCTCCACGCGCTTCGCCTTCGGGCTCTGCGAGTAGGTCGGGATGCGGCACGAGGCGGACCGGTTGCGCGACGAGTACGCGAGATTGACGGGCGCCTCGTAGCCGGGCACGAGCCGCTTGTACGAGTTCGTGGTCGGGTTGGTGAACGCCGCCAGCGCGCGTGAGTGTTTCAGGATGCCGCCGATGTAGTACAACGCCGTCTCCGAAAGACCCGCGTACTTGTCGCCCGCGAAGAGCGGCTTGCCGTCCTTCCAGAGCGACTGGTGCGTGTGCATGCCGGAGCCGTTGTCCTTGAAGAGCGGCTTGGGCATGAAGGTCGCCGTCATGCCGTATTTCTTGGCGACGTTCTTCACGACGTACTTGTACTTGAGGAGCTTGTCGGCCATCACGACGAGGGTGTCGAACTTCATGTCGATCTCGGCCTGGCCGGCCGTCGCGACCTCGTGGTGCTGCGTCTCGATCTCGATCCCCATCTTTTCCATCTCGAGGCACATCTCGGTGCGGAGATCCTGCTGCGTGTCGTGCGGCGGAACGGGGAAGTAGCCTTCCTTGTGACGGATCTTGTACCCGAGGTTGCGACCGCCCTCTTCGCGATCCGAGTTCCACACGGCTTCGCTCGAATCGAGTTCGTAGTAGCCGTGGTTCGCACCCGATCCGAAGCGGGCGCTGTCGAACACGAAGAACTCGGCTTCGGGCCCGAAAAACGCCGTGTCTGCGACTCCGCTCTGCTTCACGTACAGCTCGGCGCGCTTCGCGACGTGGCGCGGATCACGGCCGTAGGGCTGACGCGACATCGGATCGACCACGTCGCAGATCAGTACGAGCGTCGGATGGACGAGGAAAGGGTCGATGAAGGCGGTGCTGGGATCGGGGATCATGAGCATGTCGCTCTCGTTGATCGCCTTCCAGCCGCGGATCGAGGAGCCGTCGAAGCCGTAGCCGTCCTCGAAGGTGGATTCCTCGAGCTGGGAAATCGGATGCGAACAGTGCTGCCAGAGGCCCGGCGAGTCCGTGATGCGGCAGTCCACCATCACCACTTTGTTCTTCTTCGCGAAGTCGATGACTTCCTTGCCAGTCTTGAAGGACATTGCGGAGATCTTTCCTTTCCGGCCTCTGGCCGCTTCTTGGGGGTTGCGAATCGATCCGGGTGAAGCCGCTCAGACGGCGTCGGACCCGCTCTCTCCGGTGCGGATGCGGATCACGTCCTGCAGCGGATACACGAAGATCTTGCCGTCGCCGATGCGTCCGGTGTTGGCCGCCTTGACGATCGCCTGGACGATCTTGTCCACCATGTCGTCGCCACAGGCGATCTCCAGCTTGATCTTCGGCAGGAAGTCGACGACGTACTCGGCGCCGCGATAGAGCTCGGTGTGGCCCTTCTGGCGCCCGAACCCCTTCACTTCCGAGACCGTCATGCCCTGTACACCGATCCCCTGCAGGGCTTCCTTGACCTCGTCGAGTTTGAAGGGCTTGATGATCGCTTCGACCTTGCGCATCGCGGTCTCCTGAGGGACCGCGAGACGTCTGGGCCACGCGGTCGGCTCGTAGGGTCAGATACAGGTGGACTCGTGCCGCTGCCGTTCCGGAACAGGAATCTGCGCCGGGAGCGGCCCAACGGTAACACGTCCCTCATCCGCCGGCGGTTGGCCGACGGAGCGTTCTCAGCGAGGTTGAGCAAGGCACATGCCAAGGAGCGAGCCGACGGGGACACACCAGGGACTGCGTCGTGTCGAGTTCGAGTCGGGTGGTGCGGAGAGATTGGGCAGCACTGCCCAAGGGATCGGCAGCGTGCACGGCGCGGCAGGGACGAGGTCACGCGAGGATCGAGCGCCGGGAGGTCCAAACGAGAAAGGGGCGCGGCCCTTGCGGAACCGCGCCCCTTTCGGATCGGTCGATCGACGGAGAGTTTACTCGCCGCCGAACTTGTTGAAGTTGTAGATGACCTCGGCGCCGACCGTGATCTGGTCGTTTTCCAGATCGCGGCTGTTCTCGAAGAACTCGTCGTTGTCGGTGTCATCCTTGCTGATGTCGTCGTAGCGGGCCTCGGCGCGGATCATCAGGTTGTCCGTGAGGAGGTGGTCCACCGTCGCAGTGATTCCCCAGGTCTCGATCCCGGTGAAGAACAGCTGCTCGTCGTTGAACCCGTCGCCGTTGATGTCGGTCGGATCGCTGAGGCCGACGAAGCCCAGCGCGCCATCGACGTCGGCGACGTACTCGCCACGCAGCGAGATGCCCGTGCGCTCGGTGATCCCGAAGCGGCCAGCCGCCGCGACGCCCCAGGCGTTGGTGTCGAGATCGTCGTCATACGCCCAGTCGCCGTTCAGCCAGAAGCCGAGGCGGTCGCTGGCGTTGATCTTGACGAGTGCGTTCAGGACGCCCTGCTCGTCGCCGTCGAAGCCACCGCTTTCTTCCCCGTGAATCACGTTCACGCCGGCGGTGATCATGTCGTTGGCCCAGCCGATGTGACCGAGGAACGACTTCTCGTCGTTGCGATCGGGGTCGTCCGGCTGGAAGCCGTTGACGCCGCCGAGCGCGATGTCGAAGCCCGTGTCGCCGAACGCGTACGAGGCCAGGATGCCGATGTGATCGATCGGCTCCAGGAGGTTGTACACGCTGCCGCGGGTGATGTTCCAGTTGTAGACCGTCTGGGCAACCTCGACACCGAGAAGCGTGTTGAACTTGCCCATCTTGATGTGCAAGCCGTCACCGACCGGAGCGAGATACTGGACGTAGCCCTGGCTGATGTAGATCGACGAGTCGTCGTTGTTGTCGCGGTTGTTCGGTCCACCGAAGCCGTTGATGACCGACGCCGTCTTGCCGTAGGCCGGGTCGAAGCGGAAGCCCCCGCGGTGCTCCTCGCTCACGGGCCGCTCGATCTCGAACCACACCTGATCCAGCGCGAAGCTGTTGTGATCCGGGTGGAACGGGTAGTAGCCCCCGTTGATGCCCTGGTTCGTGCCCTCGAGGCCCGGCGTGTTGCGCAGATCGACCAAGGTGCCGTCCGGCGCGTACGCGGTCAGAGCCCCGTCGTCCGCATCGTTCGGGTCGTTGACGTTGTAGAAGTAGCTGGCTGCGACCCAGCCACCGATCGTCAGCTCGCCGAGGATTCCCGGCAGGCCGTTCGACGAACCGCGCGTCTCCGCGAGGCCCGACTGCTCGATCAACTGCGACTGCTCCTCCACGCGAGCATTCGCCGAGTCGAGCTGGTCATTCGTCGCCTGCAGCTTGTCTTCCATCTGCTGCATGCGCTGCTGCATCTGCTGCAGCTGATCCTGAACCTGTGCGTCGCTCGCCCCCGCGAGAGACGGCACAAATGCCGAAATGGCGAGGGCCGTGATAGCGGCCGTCCACCTGAAACTCATGTCCTACCCCTCCTTCTCGCCACCGCGGACAAGGCATCCGGCCCCCCGTTGCGGTAGGCGAATCGTTGCGGACCTTAAGCGGTCGCGCGAAGCAAGGCAATACGCGTGCTCGCCGCAGCACGCAGATTTCTGCGCTCCGGGTCTAGAGCGGACCGACCGGGGCCCGACTTGAGAGGCATCTCCGGACACGGGCACGCAGGAGATGCTTACAAACCGTGTGTGGTTCGCCACGAATTTGTCGGGAGCGGAGAAAAGTCGAAAGGCCGCAGACTCTTGCGAGACCGGCCCCGCTCGCCACTCGACTCGTATGGATCCGCTGTCCGCCGGGCGCCGGACTCGCGCTGACCCGACTGCGGCCGGGGGCTTGCCGATCACCGAATCGCGAAGCGTCCGAGGACGCCGAGGCTTCGACACCGTTCAGGGTCGGCTCCTGTTGGATCCCGCCACGGGCACTTTCGAGATCGCGCGCGGCGACGGCCAGAGGCCATGGGCGTCCAGGAAGGCGAGGCTCCGCGGGCAGGAGATCGCTGTCCCTGCGGCTCGTGCCTCGGCGAGCAAGCGCAGGTCGTCGAAGCCATCGACGTCGAAGCCGGTCTCGAGGAGATGAACGCGTAGATCGTGGGCGCGCGCGAGCGTTTCACGCAGCACGCCGGCGTGGCTCATCGGGTGGTCGAAGAGGCGTCCACTGGCGGCGCGATCCAGCGCGCGCGGTCCGAGACCGACCAGGTCGTAGCCACCGTCGCGATCCGGCCCGATCACGAGATCGGCGCGTGCGAGCGACTCGACCGCCTGTCGCAGCGTTGCGCGAGCGAGACACGGGCTGTCGCTGCCGCGCAAGAGCGCGAACGCGGCGCCGGCGGCGGCCGCCTCCCCTGCGACCGCGCCCATTCGCTCGCCGAGATCTCCAGCTGCCTGCGCGATCGCGCGAAACGACGCCGGCGCCTCGGACGCCATCTCCGCGGCACTGCCGGGGGGATCCACGGCGAGCACCGCGTCGAGTCCGAGGAGTTCGGCCGCAGCCGCGGACTCGTCGAGCACATCGGCGAGCAGGCAGCGGTAGAAAGCGGCGGCGGCAGCGGGCGAGAAGGGCGGCGAGAGTCGGGTCTTCACTCGTCCCGGTTGGGGGTCCTTCGCGAAGACGACGAGCCAGCCGTTCAACGCGAACCCGCGCGCGAAACGAAGGGCAGGGTGGCGGCCTGCGCCGATCGCCCCCCCACATCGAGTGGTGTACCGGGAGCGTCGAATCCATTCCGCACGATCCCGAGCGCGATTGCTCCGCAGCGCGGCGAGCGCGCGACGCTCGTCACTGCGCCGACGCGAGAGCCACCGGCACGCACCTCCGCGCCCGACTCCGCGAGAGTGCCGTCGTCGAGCACGATGCCGATCAGCCGATGCCCCACGCGGCCGCGCGAGTGCATGCGCGCGACCACTTCCTGGCCCGTGTAGCAGCCCTTGGTGAACGACACCCTGCTCTCGACCAGCCCGAGCTCGGCGGGAAGCGTGTCGGGACCGAGCTCGGCGCCGAAGCGCGGCAAGCCCGCTTCCACGCGAAGGATCTCGAGCGCCGCGAGGTCCGCTTCGACGACTCCGAGCCTCGCGCCTGCGCCGCGCAGGACGTCGAGGACATGCGCTTCTTCGTCGCGCGCCGCGAAGAGCTGGACGCCGGCCTCCGACCCCGAACTCCACGCGCCCGCGAGCACGTCCGCTCCGGCGATGCGAAGCGTCGCGACGCTTCCGGACTCGAGTGCGAACGCGGCGACGCCGGCCGCCTCGCCGACCGCCTCGAAGGCGCGAGCACCCTCGACCGACAGACGCGCGATCGTCGCGCTCGCGTCCGCGATCACGACGTCGTCGGCGATCACGAACTTCTCGAGCCGCGCCATCGCGGGCGGGATCGCCGCAGCGTCCGTCTCCAGCCAGAACGCATCCGCGCGCGCGATGACGTGGAACTCGGCGACGATGCGCCCTTCGCGCGTGAGCACGAGAGCCGGACACGCCGTGCGCGGCCCGTCCGGCTCGAGCGACGCGACGTCGTTCGTCAGCTGGCCCTGCAGGAAACGCACGCGATCGGATCCGCGCACCGCGATCACGCCGCGATCCGTGCGGCGGAAGATCGCGGCGCCTTCGTGCAGCGCGGCGACGACTCCCGACGCGCTCATCCTCCATCCCCCAGAGAGCGCACGCGATCCGGGAGCGGCAGCGGACCGTAGATCGCCTCGACGCGCGCGAGCTGCCGGGATTGCCAGCGCTCGAAGAGCGCGGCGGCCGCGTCGAAGTCGGGCTCGTTGTCGATGTCCACCGCGCAGCCTCCGCCTTCGGTCACGACGAAACGGAAGCGAGTGCGCAGCAGCTTCGAGCAGCCTTCTTCGATGCGTGGCATCGGGATGCGGTCGCGCAGCCAGTCCGCAACGCGGCGCCAGCCCCGCCGATCCGCGACGCCGGCCAGGTGCATCAGGCCGTAGTAGTAGAGGACTGCGAGTCCGCCGCCTTCGGCGCGCAGCAGGGTCCAGCCGAGCTTCACCATCTCGCCGATCTGCTTCTGATAGCGGTGCTCGTACATGTCTTCGATGTAGTGCCGATTGCCGAGCAGCGCGGGCTTCACGAGGTGCAGGTTCGTCTGGCGGAAGCGGCCCTCGCGCAGGTTGAAGTACGCCATGCGGATGCCGGGGGCGTCCGGCGACTCGGGATGGAAGTCGCGCATCGCCTCCTCGGTCGAGAGGCCGAGCGCGTAGTCGCAATCGGCGGCGAGCCCCTGCCGCACGAAGGCGGAGACCTCGTGCGGTGTCGCGAACGGAAGGTCGGCCGAGAGGAAGAGCACCGGTCGATCGGTGTCTTCGGGGCCGGGATCGCGGCCGTCGACGCCCGCGCCGGGCAGCAGCCTCCGATACGTCTCCCATGCGTTCTCGTAGAGATTGCGGAACTGCGGGACGACGTGGAGTGGCTTCACGAGTTCGTCCCGAAGCGGCGCGAGGACGGCCTCGAGTCGCTCCGCGTTGCCGACCACCCAGACCTCCGACACCTCCGGAACGGACTGCAGCATCGCCACGACGCGGGCGACGAGCGACCGGCCGGCGAGGACCAGATACGGTTTGCTCTCGCCGTGCACCGCCTTGGCGGCACTGCGATCTCCCGCTGCGACGATGGCCGGAACGTCCATGGCCCTACGCGGGGGGCTCCTCGAGCACGAAGATCACCTGCATGGTGACCAGGTACTCCGTGATGCGGCCGTCCTCGACGCGCGCCTTCTCCGAGACGACCTGCATGCCGGTGATGTTGCGCAGCGTCCGGCTCGCGCGTTCGAAGCCGCGCTCGATCGCGTCCTGCCAACCGATCGGGGACGCCGACGTGATCGTCGAGACCGAAGCCACCGCCATCTCGTCCCTCCTACCAGTGGAGCGCCGCTTCGGGCGCCATGTCGAAGGTCAGCCGCAGCCGCACGCGGTACTCGTCGATGCGACCGTCCACGACCTTCACGCGCTTTTCGATCACCTCGATGCCCGTGATCCCGCGGAGCGTCCGGTTGGCGCGTGCGAGCACGGAGCGCGCCGCCTGCTCGAAACCGTCGGGCGACGACCCGATCAGCTCGTTGACCTTCGAGACCCACATGCAGCCTCCTCACGCGGCACCGGCGAGTTCGCGGCCGTGTCGGCTCGTGAACAGGGGCAGCGTCGAGCTTAGCAGTGCGAACCGCTCGACCGGCGCGTGGCTACAGTCGCGCGTCGCGAGGTGAAGCGGTGTCCGGACGTCGGCAGGAAGCGGCTCTCGCCGCGGCGCTCATGGTGCTCGTGGTCGCCACCTTCGCGCCCGCGCTCGCCGGCGGCTTCGTACACGACGATCACCGGCAGATCGCTGGCAATCCGCTGCTCCAGGATCTGCGCCGGTTGCCGTCGCTGTGGACGACGGGTGTGTGGGCGGGCGCGGGATCGGCGTCGAGCTGGTATCGACCGCTGATGATGAGTTCGTTCGCGCTGGATCACGCGTTCTTCGGACTCTCGCCCCTCGCGATGCACGCGGTCTCGCTCGCGCTCCACGCCGCGCTCGTGGTTCTCTGGTTCGCGGCGTTGCGCGGTGCGAACGCGCCGCTCGGTGTGGCGCTCGGTGGGGCGGCTCTCGGCGGCGTCCACGCGGTGCACGCCGAGTCGGTCGGCTGGATCTCCGCACGCTGCGAGCTGCTGATGGCCGGAGCCGGGATCACCGCGCTCGCACTCTTCGATCGCGCGCTGCGCGCGACCGATGCGCACGGCCGCCGCCGCAGGGCGATCGCGGCCGCGCTGGCCTTCTTCCTGGCGCTCACCGCCAAGGAGAGCGCCGTCGCGTTCGCCCCGCTCTTCGTCTGCCTGCAGCGCGTGCGACGATCCGGATTCGACGCGCGCGAGACCGCTGCGCTCCACGCGCCGTGGCTGTTCGCGGCCGGCGCCTATGCGGGGCTTCGCACGCTCGCGCTCGGCGGAGTGGGCGGCGGAGCCGTCGCACCCATCGGGCCACTGGAATTCGTGGGCGCGTTCGGACAGGGCGCCGCGCGGCTCTTCGCACCGATCTCGCTGACGATCGCACCGCCGCCGCCGACCTCCGTCGATCTCGGCGTCGGCGCCTTCGTCGTGGCGGCGGGCGCGGTGCTGCTGTCGTACGCCTGGCGACGCCGTGCGGCGTCGCTCGTCCCGCTCGCGCTCGGCCTCGGCTTCCTCGCGATCGCGGCGTTCGGCGCGGCCCGCATCGGCGAGATGGCGGATCGCTACCTCCTGCTTCCCGCGTTCGCGGCGGCGACGCTGTGCGTCGGGCTCGTCGAGCGGAATGCGGGCCGCTCGCGCGCGGTCGGACGGGCACTGCTCGCCGTCGCGGGAATCGCGCTCGCCGTCACGGCGAACGCGCACGTCCGGGTCTTCGCGAACGACGCGAAGCTCTGGGGCGACGCGTGGGCGAAGAACCCGCGATCGCTGCGCGCGGCCGTGAATCTCGGCGCCGTCGCGCTCGACCGCGGCGAACCTCGCGAGGCGCTCGTGTGGCTCGAGCGCGCGGCCGCACTCGCGCCGGGCGATCCGCAGATCGAGATGAACCGGGCCGTCGCCGAGCAGCAGCTCGGCGACGCGGCCGGCGCGCGCGCTCGACTCGAATCGATCGTCGCGGCGCATCCGGCGTACTGGCCCGCCGCGCTGCGCGCGGGGCACCTCGCACTCGAAGCCGGCGACTTCCGCGCTGCCGCGAACCACTACGAGGCGGCGCTACGCGTCCACCCCCTGGCGGCCGAGGCGTGGGCGGGTCTCGGCGTCGCCCTCGAGCGCGAGGGCCAGCGCGACGCAGCGCGACGCGCGCTCGCTCGATCGCTCGAACTCGACCCCGGCGCCGAGAACGCAGACGCGCTTCGCGCCCTGCTCGCGGGAATCTCGCAGTGAGCGCGACACTGCGGGACGACACGCCGCGCGATCGCATCGGCGCCGTCGCGGCGGTCGCGATCGCCGTCGCGCTCTACAGCCACCTCTACGACCGCTTCCAGCTCCCGCCGCGCTTGCCGGGCAGCATCGGACTGATCCTCGGCGGTGACGTCCTGCCGCTGCTCGTCGTACCGCTGCTCTTCGTTCGCTTCGTCCTGCGCGACCGGCCCGGTCGCTACGGATTCCTCTGGCCCGGCCTGCGCAGCCTGCTCCTCCACGCGGGCGGCGCCTTCGTCGCGATGCTCCCGTTCGTCCTCTGGCTCTCGACGCGCCCCGAGTTCCAGGCGTTCTATCCGTCGCCGGCCTTCCCGCCCGCGCGTCAGCACGGGATCGGTCTGGCCTTTCTCTGGTTCCTGCACCACGCGCCGCAGCTCTTCGCCACCGAATTCTGCTTCCGCGGATTCCTGCTGCTTCCCCTCGCACGCACGCTCGGCATCGCGCGCGCGATCGTCGTGCAGACGGCGCCCTACGTGCTGCTGCACCAGGACAAGCCGCCCCTCGAGCTGGCGCAGGCTGCGTGGGGCGGAGTCGTGTTCGGCTGGATCGCCTGGCGCACCGGCTCGTTCCTGCCCGCGTTCCTCGCGCACTGGGCCGTCGCCGTCGCGATGGACTGGCTCTGCTTCCGCGCGCTCCATCCTTGAGAGAGGAGCAGGGCCTCAGCGCACGAGCAGCGCGAGCGCCCCGGGCCCGACGCGGAGATTCCCGAGCGGGCCCGGACCCAGCGATGCCATCGCCGCACTGCCGAGCAGCAGGTGGCTCAGCACCACCGCGAGCAGATTCCGGTGCGCGAGGAAGTGCGCGGTCCAGAATGCGCCCGCGAGGGTGACGCCCGCCATCAGCGGGAGGTTCGGCGCATGCAGCAGGGCGAAGAGCGCCGTCGCGACCGCCACCGTCGTGGCCGTGCGACGCCGCGGCGGCTGCCGCGCGGCGAGCGATCGCACGCCGGGTGCGAAGAAGTCCTGCAGCAGGATCTGCTGCGCGAGCAGACCCGGGAAGTACTGCTCCATCCATGCGAACCGCTCCGCTCCGAACGACGCCGTGCCGAGCGCGATCCCCGCGACGGCGAGCGCGACGGCGCCGAGCACCGAGACGGTCGCGGCGCTCGCAAGCCCGGCGCCGAAACGCTTCGGCGCCATGCCGAGCGCGTCGAGCGTCGCGCCGCGGCGCCACCACGAGAGCAGCACGATCGCGCCCGCTGCGACACCGAGCAGCGTCCCGACGACACCTTCCGCGTCCGGTGCGATCCAGGCACCCACGCGCCACACGATCGCGAGCAGCAGCATGAATACCGCCGTCAGCTCGGCGCCGACGCGCCTCAAGGCCGGCTGCCGACCTCGAGCGCGACCTCGAGCGGCGGCGAGCCGAGCGACTCGAACCACTTGACGCCCTCGTCCACCAGATCGACGCGCAGCGCATAGCGACCCGGCACTGCGACGGCGGGCACCTCGAGCGCGATCTCGGTGGTCTCGCCCGGCGCGAGCGTCAGGTCCCGATAGCCGCTGCGCAGCTCGTCGATCTGCCGGCCGTCGGCTCCCAGCAGGCGCGCCCCGAGATGGACGCCCGTGTCGCGCGACGCCTGGAACTCGATCGTCTCGCGGCTGGTGTTCGTGACGCGGAAGCGCAGCGTCTGCGCGGAGCCGGGCTCGATCTGCGTCGGCGCGTCGAGCGCCTCGATCTTCGCGCGATAGAAATACGGCGCGTACTCGTGGTTCGCCCAGTGGCGGAAGCGGTCCGGTGAGGACGCGACGCCCTGTTCGTCGAGCCACGCCGCGTAGGCGTCGAGCAGGCGCGGCAGACGCGGGTTGACGAGGTACACGAAGCCCTTGTCGAGCGCGAACTCTGCGCGCGCGCGCTCGAGATCCCCAGTCTCGAGCAGGACGACGACCGCCGAAGCGAGCGCGCTCCGCTCGGCGCCCGCCGCACAGTGCAGCAACAACGGGCGCTCCGCGGTGTCGATCACGTGCACGAGCTTGCGCAGCGTTTGCGCGGGCGGAAGATCGTCCGAGCTCATCCGGATCGAGACGTGATCGATGCCGGCGCGTTCCACGGCAGCGATCTCGTCGAGCAGCCAGCGGCGGTCGTCCTGGCTCTTCTTGCCGCGCAGGTTGAGCACCGTGCGCAGGGAAAGCTCCTCGATCCACTCGGAGAGACGCGCACCCGACGGCTGCGCGCTGCGGTAGATCACGCCCGGCACCACCTCGTGCAGGTTGCGCTCGAAGACGTAGGAGCGCATGGGACCCGCAGCCGCCACGACGGCTGCGAGCGCGAAGGTCAGCGGAATCGCCCAGCGGAGTCGCCGCATGCGAGGAGCATGGCGTCCGCATGCGCGGCCTGCCAGCGCGGCCGCGCGCGGATCCGGCCGCGATTCGGCTACGTGGCGGCGTCGCTGGATCCGCCGCGCGCGAAGCGGAACACGCGGCCGAGCGCGATGCCGTCGCGCCACAGGAACCACGCCGCCCACAGCGCCAGCAGCAGATACGGTCCCCAGTGGAATACGAGCGCGAACGCGAGAGCGCGCGCGGCGAGATCCTCGCCCGCGACGCCGAACACGGCGAGCGCCGCGCGCACCGCCGCTTCGAAGACCCCCGCGAAGCCCGGCGGCGCCGGCAGCGCGATGCCCAGCATCGTGATGCAGAGCACGCCCAGTGCCGCGCCCGGCCCGATCCACGCTTCGAAGCCGAACGAACGCGCGAGCGCCCAGGTGAGTCCGGCCATCAGCACGAAGAGCAGCACCGTCAGCGTCACGACCGCGGCGAAGCGGCGCGGATCGCGCAGGCTCTCGAGCGCCTGCACGAAGCTCTTCGCGAAGCCGAGCAATCCGCGCAGCAGCTTCGACACCCACGGCGCCGCGACGCGCGCCTCGATCGCCCCGACCAGGCGACCGCCGAGTGCGAGCGCCTGCGTGCCGAAGAACGCCAGCCCGAGGATTCCCCCGACCACCGGCGGGAGCCCGAGGAACGCGAGCTTCCGGACGACGTCCACGATCGAGACGCTCTGCCCCGCGATCTCGATCGCGTGGTCCGGCACCTCGACGAAGGCCAGCACGAGCAGCAGCGCGATCAGCAGCGCCACGGAATCGAGGATGCGTTCGACCAGCACGAGGCCGAGGCCCGCGCCGAATGGCACGCCCTCGCGCTCGTAGAGAAGGAACGGTCGCGCGACCTCGCCGAGGCGCGCCGGAAAGGTGTTCACGCAGAAGAACCCGATGAGCGTGACCGCGAGCTGCGTGCGGTAGGTCGTGCCCGGCGCGAGCGGTCGAACCATCACGAGCTGGCGCAAGGCGCGCAGCCAGTACTGGCCCGCCCAGAGCAGGATCCCGACGCCGACCCACGCGGGATCCATCGCGGCGATCGCGTCGCCGACCTGGTCGAGCGGAACGCCCCACAGCGCGAGCGCGAGGAAGATCGCGCCGACCGCGAGCCCGATCACGAGGCTCTTGATCAAGTCCGTGGTCCGGCGTGCAGGTTCGGCGACGCGTTCACGGCGCCACCGTAGCCGAATCGGGAACGCGATAGAGGCGGCCGGCCGCGTTGTCGGCGATCGGCTCGAGACCGTCCATCGCGGAAGCGGCCGGCGTCACGCCGGGCGGTACCAGGACGAATCGCGCGCCCGAGCTTACGAGCGCCGCGCGAGCGGCCTCCGCGTCGCGACCCACGAAGAACGCGACGAGCGCTTCGTAGCGGGCATCCCGCTCTTCGGCCGGGAGAGTGCCGACCGCAGACAGGAGACTGAGGTACACGGGCCGGCCGGCGAGCAACGGGATCGCCGACGGACGATCGGTATCGAGCAGCATCGACGGCTCGAAGACGACGTCGCCGGGCGCCGAGACCTGCGCGAGCCGGAGACACAGATCGCGTTCCGCGCGCGAGATGCCGAATCGCTGGGGCGCGCCGAAGCCGAGACGCAGGATCGCGTCGGCGCTACCCGGCAGCGCGAGCAGTACGACCGCGGCGAGCGGTTGCCAACGTCCGGCGCGCAGCCACTCCGCACACGCGATCGCGAGCAGCGGCGCGAGACCGAAGACCGCCACCCACGCGAACTGCGCCGCGTTCAGGTAATGCGGAGGCACGCCGACCGTCATCGCGAGCAGCAATCCTGCGACGCTCGCGAAGGCGAGGATGCGGTACACGACGACGGCTTCTCCGCGACGCGCGCCCCGCAAGAGCGTCGGCAACGCGAGAGCGCGGGCGCCGAGCGCGATTGCCGCGACGGCCGCCGACGCGAGCAGGCTCGCGACCAGCACGCGCGGCGAAAGCGA
>JALOQG010000078.1 GCA_025453505.1 Myxococcota bacterium
AGTTGGAGGACGCCGGAGAGGAAGAGAAAGCGGAGGAGCCTCATCCCGTTCCCGCGCGCAACGCGCGCAAGCGGGAAGATCCGCACATCGTCGATCACCGTGTGGATCGGAAGAAGAAGAACCCGGAGCAGGAAGCATTCATCTTCTCCGAGAACACGCCGCAGGGTCCATACCAGCATCCCGACATCGCGATCTTCCAGCGTCCTCCCGACGTCGCCCGCAGCTACGACCGCGACAGCTTGATCATGAACTCGCGGATCCTGGAGAAGAAGCTCGCGGATTTCGGCGTGCTGGGGCGCGTCGTCACCGTTCATCCGGGCCCCGTGATCACGATGTACGAGTTCGAGCCGGGTTCGGGTGTGAAGGTGAACCGCATCACGAATCTCGCCGACGACCTGGCGCTCGCGTTGCGCGCCTTGTCGGTTCGCATCATCGCGCCGCTGCCGGGCAAGTCGGTGGTCGGCATCGAGATTCCGAACCCGGAGCGCGACGTCGTCTACCTGCGTGATCTGCTCGAGTCGGAGAACTTCCGCAAGAGCCAGTCGAAGCTCACGCTCGCGCTCGGCAAGGACATTTTCGGGAATCCGGTCGAAGCCGATCTCGGCAAGATGCCGCACCTGCTCGTCGCGGGTGCGACGGGCACCGGCAAGAGCGTCTTCTTGAATGCGCTGCTCTGCTCGATCTTGTGCCGTGCCACGCCCGAGGAGCTGAAGCTCCTCCTCATCGACCCGAAGATCCTCGAACTCTCGATCTACGAGGGCATCCCGCACCTGATCGCGGACGTCGTGACGAATCCGAAACGCGCTGCGGCGGCGCTGCACGGCATCGTGCTGAAGATGGAAGAGCGATACCGGATGATGGCGGCGCTCGGGGTGCGCAACATCCACCAGTTCAACGACCGCGTCACGGAGATGCTGACGGACGGGCAGACGACGCTGCGCTTGAAGCCGCGGCCCGGCGAGGAACAGGGCATCGACGTGCCGCTCGCGCGCATTCCCTTCATCGTCGTCGTGATCGACGAACTCGCGGATCTGATGGTGGTCTCGTCGCGCGACGTCGAGGAAGCGCTGCAGCGCCTCGCACAGATGGCGCGCGCCGCGGGCATCCACATCGTGCTCGCGACCCAGCGCCCGAGCGTCGACGTCCTGACCGGCGTCATCAAGGCGAACTTCCCGTCGCGCATCGCGTTCCAGGTCGCCTCGAAGATCGACTCGCGAACCATCATGGACCAGAACGGCGCCGAGCATCTGCTCGGGCAGGGCGACATGCTCTACCTGCCCCCCGGCACCTCGAAGCTCCAACGCATGCACGGCGCCTATGTGTCCGAGAAGGAGGTCGCCGAGCTGGTCGCCTTCCTTCGCACGCAGGGCGCGCCCCGCTTCGACGAGACGCTGATGCGCGCCAAGATCGAAAGCGAGGAGAAGGAAGAACGCGGCGGCGAGGAGTCGGATGACCTCTACGATCGCGCCATCGCGATCGTCGCAGAGACTCGCAACGCATCGATCTCCTACATCCAGCGTCGCCTCAAGATCGGCTACAACCGGGCGGCGCGGATGATCGAGCAGATGGAAGAAGAGGGCGTCGTCGGCCCCCAGGTCGGCACCAAGCCGCGCGAGGTGTTTGCGCGCTCCCTCGACGCCGCCGAATGAACGCGTCGCCGCCGCGTCCGAGAGGCGTGGCCAGCCGCGCCGTCCTTCTCCTGCTCGTGCTCCTCGGCCTGCTCACGCATGCGCCCGTGGCCGCGTTCGCGAAAGATGGAGCGTGCGCGGCCGACGTCGCCGCGCGCGTCCAGCGGCGTTACGACGGCGTGCGCGACCTGCGCGGGCGTTTCGAGCAGCGAACGGAGCGCGCGGCGCTGGGCGGCGCGCCCGAAGACGCGCTCGTCGCGCGTGGCGAGGTCCTCTTCGCCAAACCCGGCAAGATGCGCTGGCGCTACGAGGCACCGGAACCGAGCCTCGTCGTCAGCGATGGCAAGACGCTCTGGGTCTTCGACGAGGCCGCCCGCGAAGTCCAGAAGCTGCCGCTGGCCGAGGGCTATCTATCGGCGGCCGGCGTCCAGTTCCTGCTGGGCGACGGCAAGCTGATCGACGAGTTCCGGATCGCCGCGCGCGACTGCGATGCGCCGATCGTGACGCTGATGCTCGCGCCGCTGCGGCCGAGCCACTTCGAGAGCCTCGAACTCGGAGTCGAAGCCAAGACGGCGGCCGTCGCCGAAACCACCGTCGTAGATCTCTTCGGCAACCGGACGCGCGTCACGTTCGTCGACCTGCGCGAAAACACGGGCCCCGGCGCCGAACTCTTCCGCTTCGAGGCGCCCGCTGGCGTGCGCGTGATCGAGGTCCCCTGACGGCCGCGCTTTGTCCCTGAACGGCATTTCGCGTCACCGCACGGTGGCCGCTCCGCAATGGCGTGCGAAGGAGCTGCGAGGTGTCGCGGTCTCGTCGCTCGCCGTCGAGGTGCCGACACCTTTTCGGCTCGTCGCATCCGGAAGCGGCAGATTGCACGCAAGTCGCGTGCGACTTCGGCCGAACGTACGGAGCAGGTGGGCCTCGAGAGGGACCGCGGGAACCGACGAGGCTTCGACGATCACTCGGAGAGAGGCAGAAACGCGAGAATCGACGGGAAGATCCCGCGGGGCTCGCTTGACACGGTCGGGTGCTCTGATATGCTGCGAAACGCCAGAAATTGCCGAAATTGCAAGGGTTTTTGCCTGTCGAACGTAGAGTCGAACGTCTCGATTTCGATGCTCGAACCGCGGCTGGATTCGATGCGGGACACGACGACGGGCCTGAACACTCGCCGTGGGGCACTCTGGGCGAGACCGGAGATGAAGCCGCGCACGCTTGCATCGGGGATGTGGATGGCGAATCGGGGCTCGCGGGTGACCGCTCCCGGCCTGTCGCCCAGCAATCCCCGGGTCGCGGCTGGCTCCCTCGGGTCTCCTGATTCGTCGCAGCGGGGCGCGCCCTTCCGATCGTCAGGGGCCGTGCGAAGCGGCGAAAGCCGCCTGCCATTCCTCTCGTTCGTGTTCCCTGTATCTCTCGCGGTGATGGTGGGTCCGGAAAAGGCATGAGCCTTGCAGCTCGTGCATTGGGGTCGGTTCCTCGAATCCCGGGGAAACCGCTCTACGGAGAAGAGGCGCGATGAGCGAGTTCGACGACGCCGGCAACTCGGGCAGGAAGGGTTTCGTGCGGGACGTGATGCGACGCATATCTGCGTCGGGTCCGAGGCCGGGCGACGAGCCCGAGCGCGATCCCGCACCCGCGAACGATCCGGTCGAGGATCTCCAGGACGCGCTGCGCTTCTTCGGCAGCGACTCCACGGAGTTCCGCCGCCGGCTCGACCGCGTGCTCGCCGAGTACGACGCGGCCCGCCGCCGATACCACGTGCTGCGGCAGCAGCTCACCGACGCCGAGCGTCAGAACGAGAAGCTCGTTCACACGCTCCAGGAGGCCAAGCAGCAGATCGAGCTCCTCAAGGAGGAGGTCGACAAGCTATGCGCACCGCCGAACAACTACGGCGTGTTCACTCGCGCGAACAAGGATGGCACCGCCGAGATCGTCGTCGACGGCCGCGCGATGCGCGTCAACGTCCACCCGAGCATCGACGCGAGCGGCTTCGAGGAAGGCCAGCTGGTCGTCCTGAACGAGGCCTTCAACGTGATCGAGCCCGCCGGCTTCGTCGCGCGCGGCGAGATCGCCGCGGTGATCGAGTTGCTCGGCGACGGCCGCGCAATCGTGCTCGGGCACACCGACGACGAGCGGGTCGTGACGCTTTCCGATCCGCTGCGCCGCGAGCAGCTGAAGGCCGGCGATCACGTGATGATCGATCCGCGCACGCAGTACGCGTTCGAGAAGATGCCGAAGTCGGCGGTCGAAGAGGTGATGCTCGAGGAGGTGCCGGACGTCACCTACGAGCGCATCGGCGGGCTCGACGAACAGATCGAGATCCTGCGCGACGCGGTCGAGCTGCCGTACATGCATCCGGAGATCTTCCGTGAGCATCAGCTGCGGCCGCCCAAGGGCATCCTGCTCTACGGTCCGCCGGGCTGCGGCAAGACCCTGATCGCGAAAGCCGTCGCCAACAGCCTGGCCAAGAGCGTGGAGAAGCGAACCGGTCGTCAGACGACGGCGTACTTCCTCAACGTGAAGGGCCCGGAGCTCCTGAACAAGTACGTGGGCGAGACCGAGCACAAGATCCGCGAGGTGTTCCGCAAGGCGCGTGAGAAGGCCAGCGAGGACGTACCCGTCGTGATCTTCTTCGACGAGATGGATTCGCTGTTCCGCATGCGCGGTTCGGGAATCTCTTCGGACATGGAGGCGACGGTCGTCGCGCAGTTCCTGTCGGAGATCGACGGCGTCGAATCGCTCAACAACGTGATCGTGATCGGCGCCAGCAACCGCCAGGACCTGATCGACCCGGCCGTGCTCCGCCCGGGCCGCCTCGACCTCAAGGTGAAGGTCAGCCGCCCCGACGCGAAGTCGGCGCACGAGATCTTCACCAAGTACCTGAAGCCCGAGCTGCCCTTCCATCGCAGCGCCGAGGAGCGCTACGGCAGCGACCCGCAGAAGGTCGTCGAGGGCCTGATCGGCGACACGATCGACAACATGTACGCGACCACCGAGGAGAACAAGTTCCTCGAGGTCACCTACGCGAAGGGTGAGCGCGAGATCTTCTACTTCAAAGACTTCTCGAGCGGCGCGATGATCCAGAACATCGTCGATCGCGCCAAGAAGAAGGCCGTGAAGCGGCTGATCGAGGATCGCGAGCGCGGCATCCGGCTCGACGATCTGATCGACGCGG
Source organism: Myxococcota bacterium (assembly GCA_025453505.1). Taxonomy (GTDB): domain Bacteria; phylum Myxococcota_A; class UBA9160; order UBA9160; family PR03; genus PR03. The sequence continues at coordinate 4,804 of JALOQG010000078.1, forward strand.
TCCGCGAGGAGTTCAAGGAGAACGAAGATCTCCCGAACACCACGAACCCCGACGACTGGGCGCGCATCTCGGGTCGCAAGGGCGAGCGGATCATCAACGTCCGCACGCTGATCACGGGGATCAACCGCAACGAAGGGCGGTCGATCGAGGACATCCGATCGGGCCAGTACCTGTAGGCAGGGCGGTTCCGCGGGCGAGGGCGCGATGGCGATTCCCAAGGTCATGGGGACGGAGATCGAGTACGGGATCACCGTCAAGAACGATCGCGACTTCGACCCGATCTCCAGCTGCGTCCTGCTGGTCAACTCGTATCGCGAGGACTCGACCGCCAAGATCCTCTGGGACTACGACCAGGAGAATCCGCTCGCGGATGCGCGCGGTTTCCAGGTCGAGGGGGAGAAATACACCCCCAACCAGCAGGAGAACATCGCGCGCAACAAGACGCTCGCGAACGGCGCGCGCTACTACGTCGATCACGCACATCCCGAGTACTCCTGCCCCGAAGTGACCAACGCCCGCGAGCTCGTGATTCACGAGAAGGCCGGCGAGCGCATCGTCGAGCAGAGCCGTCGCGACGCCAACCGCATGCTGCCGCCCGGCACGCAGATGCTGATCTACAAGAACAACAGCGACCGCAAGGGCAACTCGTACGGCTCGCACGAGAACTACTTGATGGACCGCCGCACGTCCTTCAAGCAGATCGTCGAGCACCTGATGCCGTTCTTCGTGACGCGCCAGGTCTACAGCGGCGCCGGCAAGGTCGGGTCGGAGAATCGCGGCCACCCCTGCGACTACCAGCTCGCCCAGCGATCGGATTTCTTCGAGACCGAAGTCGCGCTCGATACGATGGTCAAGCGGCCGATCATCAACACGCGCGACGAGCCCCATGCCGACCGCGAAAAGTACCGCCGTCTGCACGTGATCGTCGGCGATTCGAACATGAGCGAGTTCACGATCTGGCTGCGCAACGGCGTGACTGCGCTGGTGCTCGCGATGATCGAGGACGGCGCGATCGACCGTGACGTCGCGTTGCGCGACCCGGTTCGCTCGATCAAGGAAGTCTCGCACGATCCGACCTGCAAGAAGGAGATCGAGACGGCCAGCGGGCGGCGCCGCAACGCCGTCCAGCTCCAGATGGAATATCTCGAGATGGCGCAACGCTACGCGACGGCGCGCGACCTCTCGGGCGAGGTCAAGGACCTGATCGCAGAGTGGGAACGTGTCCTCGTCTCGCTCGCGCGAGACCCCATGGAGCTCTCCAGCGAGATCGACTGGGTGATCAAGAAGGCGCTCATCGAGAGCTTCATGGAGCGCAAGAGCATCGACTGGGGCTCGCCGCAGGTCCAGATGCTCGATCTCCAGTACCACGACCTGCGACCCGAGAAGGGCCTGTACTATGTTCTCGAGCGCCAAGGTCGCGTTCGGCGCGTCGTGACCGACGAGGAGATCGCGCGCGCGGTGCACTACCCGCCCGAGGACACACGGGCCTATTTCCGCGGCGGCTGCCTGCGTCGCTACGGAGCCCAGGTCTTCGGGGTGAACTGGGACTCGATCTCGTTCGGGATCGGCGACGACCCGATCAAGCGAGTTTTGATGGTCGAGCCGCTCAAGGGATCGAAGCAACACGTCGACGACTTGTTCGCGTCGTCGCCGACCGCAGCCGATCTGGTTCGGAACCTGCGCGCTTGATCCAGTCGGCTAGCTTCGCGAGCAGCGGTCCAGGCCGCCGTTCGGAGGAAACGCCATGAAGGTCCACTCGAAGCATCCCGCCAAGCACTCGTCCGGTTCGACGCGCTGGCTCGGCGCTGCGGAGTCGCAGCAGCAGCAGAAGAAGGGCGGCGGCGATGGCGGCGACGAGGGCGGCACGGGCGGCAAGCCCGGGCAGAAGCTCGCCAAGAAGGGCGAAGAACTCAAGGAAGAGATGGACTCCCTCATCGACGAGATCGACGAGGTTCTCGAAGAGAACGCCGAGGAGTTCGTGAAGAACTACGTCCAGCGCGGCGGGCAGTAGCGACTGTTCCGCTCGGAGGCATTTGGGGGGTGCTGATCCGAGGCAGCTATCAGGGCGCGAGCTTCTTCGAGCTCATCGAAGTCGACTACCCGCACCTGCGACCCGCGACCAGCGAGCGCTCCGGCGCCGCCGTCGCGCCGCTTTCCATTCCGCACGGCACCACGGTGCTGGCGCTGCGCTTCGCCGACGGCGTGCTGATGGCCGGCGATCGTCTCGCCACCGAGGGCCATCGCGTCGCGTCCCGCGACATGCAGAAGGTCTATCCCACCGACGATCACTCGCTGGTCGCGATCGCCGGCGCCGCCGGTCCCGCCATCGAGATGGCGCGGATGCTGCGCATCGAGCTCGAGCACTACGAGAAGATCGAGGGCGAGCCGCTCGAACTCGAGGGCAAGGCCAACAAGCTCTCGCAGATGGTGCGAGCGAACCTGCCTGCCGCGATGCAAGGACTGGTCGTGGTGCCGATCTTCGCGGGCTACGACCGCCGACGGCGCATCGGGCGGCTGTGGAAGTTCGACGTCACGGGTGGCCGCTACGAGGAGGCCGAGTTCGAGTCGTCCGGCAGCGGCAGTCTCTACGCGCGCGAGTCGCTCAAGAAAGCCTGGCGCTCCGACCTCGGCCGCGACGACGCTCTGCGCCTGGCCCTGCAGGCTCTCGCCGACGCCGCCGACGAGGATCGCGCCACGGGCGGCGTCGATCTGGCGCGCGGCATCTACCCGATCGTCTACTTCTGCACCGCCGAGGGCGCCGTCGACGTCTCGCGCGAGGAGATCGAGCGCGTCTACCGCGAGCACGTCGCCATTGCGCGCAAGCCGGTCGGCGCGGGGGCCTGATGTCGATCCCGTTCTACGTCTCGCCCGAACAGCTCATGGCCGACAAGGCCGAGTATGCCAAGAAGGGCATCGCTCGCGGCCGCTCGATCGTCGCGCTCGAGTACGACAAGGGCATCGTGCTCGTCGCCGAGAATCCCTCGCGCCTTTCGAAGATCGGGGAGATCTACGATCGCCTCGCGTTCGCCGGCGTCGGCAAGTTCTCCGAGTTCGACCAGCTCCGGAAGATCGGCATCCGCTTCTGCGACGTCCGCGGCTATCAGTACAGCCGCGAGGACGTGCGCGCGAAGGCGCTCGCGAACGCCTACTCGCAGGCGATCGGCGACGTCTTCACGCAGCAGATGAAGCCGCTCGAGGTCGAACTGATCGTCGCTGAAGTCGGCGACCCGCGGCTCCTCGGTCACGAGGAGAACGTGATGTACAGGATCCAGTACGACGGCACGATCTCCGATCACCGCGGCTTCTGCGGCATCGGCGGTACCGTCGAACGCATCGAGACCTACCTGAAAGAGCAGTACCAGACCGGCCGGCCCCTTGGGGATGTCGCGCGTCTCGGTGTCGCGGCTCTCGCGAACGGCGGCACTCCGATGGCCCCGGAGCGCCTCGAGGTCTGCACGCTGGACCGCGAGCGCGCGGCCCGAAAGTTCCGCCGCGCCTCGGCCGAAGAGGTGAGGGCTATTCTCGGCTGACCGCTGGGTTCGCCCTGGCCGAGGTCGATCGTGCAGAAGCGCATCTACGGCGTCGAAACCGAGTACGGAATCATCTTCACGCCGGAAGGTCGCAAGACCCTGCCGGTGGAGAAGGCGATCCGCTTCCTCTTCGAGAAGCTGATCACGACGGAACACTTTCTCAACGTGTTCCTCGAGAACGGCGCCCGTTTCTACCAGGACACCGGCTGCCACCCCGAGTACGCGACGCCCGAGTGCGCGTCGCCGCGCCAGCTCATCGTCTACGACAAGGCGGGCGAGCGGATCCTCGAAGAACTCGAGGACTACGCGGAAGAGAAGATCCGCGAAGAGCGCATCGCCGGGAAGCTCTCGATCTTCAAGAACAACACCGACTTCGTCGGGAACTCGTACGGCTGTCACGAGAACTACCTGGTCGATCGCGACGTCGACTTCTACTACCTCGCCGAGCAGCTGATCCCGTTCCTCGTCACGCGCCAGATCTACACCGGAGCGGGGAAGGTCTTCCAGACCCAGGACGGCGTGCACTACTGCATCAGCCAGCGCGCCCAGCACATCTATCAGAAGATCTCGGGCACCACGACCAACGACCGCTCGATCATCAACACGCGCGACGAGCCGCATGCCGACCGCGAGAAGTACCGCCGCCTGCACGTGATCGTCGGCGACTCGAACATGTCCGAGTACACGAACTTCGTGAAGATCGGCGCGTGCGCGATCGTGCTCCAGATGATCGAAGACAACTTCATCAACAAGGACTTCACGCTCCGCAACCCGGTCAAGGCGATCAAGGACATCTCCTACGACACGACCTGCAAGCGGAAGCTGCGCCTCGACAACGGCCGCGAGTACTCGCCGATCGAAATCCAGCGTGAATACTGCGAGATGGCGCAGCGCTACATCGAGCAGTACCCGGTTTCGGACGAGCTCAAGGACGCCGTGGTCAAGTGGCAGTACGTGCTCGACTGTCTCGACACCGACCCGGACAAGCTGGGCCGCGAGATCGACTGGATCATCAAGCGCCAGCTGATCGAGTCCTTCCTGCAGAAGAAGGGCGTCGGCTGGAACGACCCGCGCGTCTTCATGCTCGACCTGCAGTACCACGACATCCGCGTGAACCGCGGCC
>JALOQG010000079.1 GCA_025453505.1 Myxococcota bacterium
CTCAACGAGCTGGCGGCGCAGCAGTCGCGCACGCAGCGCTCCACGCTCGGTGACCTGCTCGCCGAGAAGCTGCGCAACGCGGGCAAGACCGACGGCGAGTAGCGGCGGCGATCCGGCGGCCGCGCCCCTGCGGGCGCGGCCGCACGACCGAGGGGACGCGATGACCAAGAGCGGGCTCATCGAGAAGGTGTCGGAGAAGACGCCGCACATCTCGAAGAAGGACACCGAAGTGGTCGTGAACACGATCTTCGATGCGATGACCGATGCGCTCAAGCGCGGGGAGCGCATCGAGATCCGTGGCTTCGGCTCGTTCCAGGTGAAGGTGCGCGAGGCGCGCGACGGCCGGAACCCGAAGACCGGCGAGATGGTGAACATTCCGGCCAAGCGGACGCCCTTCTTCAAAGTGGGGAAGGAGCTGAAGGAAATGGTGGACGACGCGCCGACCAGCGCAGGGTCGGAGCGGACGGGTTCGGATTGAGCGCGGCTTCGGCCTGAGGAGTCCACGCATGCTGTGGCTGCGGCGAGTCGTGGTGCTCTCGCTCTTCGTCGCGATGCTGGTGGGCGGCTGGTCGTTCGCGCGCCGGAACGATCCGTTGCTGCTCGTGGACTACGGCATCGGGACGGTCGAGGCGCCGCGCTGGGCGATCCTGCTCGGCGTGTTCGCGCTGGGCGCCGGGTTCGTCGGGCTCTTCGCCCTGTATCAAGGCGCGCGCCATGCGCTGACCACGCGTCGCTATCGAAAGCTCGTGCGCGGCCTCGAGGAAGAGGTGCACCAGCTCCGCAACCTGCCGCTCGGACCGCCGGACGCCGTTTCCGCCCGACGCGCTCCGGAAGGCCTCGGGCCGAGCGGATAGTCGCGTGGCGTTCTTCCGAGGGGGGCGGGAGCGCGGCGGGGCCGCCGCATCGGATGCGGCGTTGCGCCGCGCATTGCACGCGGTGCTCGATCACGATCTCGCCCGCGCCGAGACGGCGCTTTCCGAGACGCTGCGCCGCGACTCCAGCCAGATCGACGCCTATCTCGCCCTGGCGAGCGTGTATCGACAGCGCGGCGAGCTCGGCCGCGCGATCCACCTGCACCAGAACCTGCTGCTGCGGCGCGATCTCGGTCCGGCCGAGCGTTTCCAGGCGCTGCTCGGCCTGGCGGACGACTTTCGCGAGGGCGGCTTCCTGCGCCGTGCGATCGCCGCGTACGAGGAAGTCCTGACGCGCGCGCCGCGCGAGCCGCGGGCCCTGCGCGCCCTCGTACGACTGCTCGTCGACGCGCGCGAGCCGCGCCGCGCGATTCCGTTCGCGAAGCGTCTCGCGCGCATCGAGGGTGCCGACGCGCGCGAGCTCGAGGCGCAGGTACACGTCGAGCTCGCCCAGGTCGAGCGGGCGGAGGGTCGTTCGCAGGCGGCGCGCAAGGCGCTTCGGCGTGGCCTCGATCTCGATCCGCGCGCGGTGCATGCGTGGATCCTGCTCGGCGAAGTAGAGGCAGAGCTCGGCCGTTCGAAGGACGCAGTGGCCGCATGGCGCCGCGTACCCGAGGTCGACCGGCGCGCCGGGCCGCTCGTGTATCCGCGCGTCGCGGCGATCTTCGCGGCGCTCGGCCGCGCCCGCGACCACGAGGCGTGGCTGCGCGAGCTGCTGGCGAGCGACGGCGACGACGCTGGCGCGCGACTCGCATTGGCGCGGGCGCTCGCCGCGCGCGGCGCAGCGTCCGAAGCGCTCGACGAGGTCGCGATCGTCCTCGATCGCGAGCCGCAGCATCTCGAGGCGCACGCCGTGCGGGGCCGCATCCTGCTCACCGAAGGACGTGAAGCCGAAGTGGTCAAGGCGCACGAGGCGCTGCTGGATCTGCTCGAGCGCGAACGCGTGACGCTTCCGGCGGACGCGGGCGACGCCTTCGCATGAGTACCTCGGCCCTCGACACGCCGATGATGCGGCAGTACCGCGCGATCAAGGCGCAGCACCCCGAGGCGATCCTGTTCTATCGCATGGGCGACTTCTACGAACTCTTCCTCGCCGACGCCGAGCTCGCCGCGCCGCTGCTCGACATCACGCTCACCACGCGCGACAAGGGCAAGCCCGATGCGGTGCCGATGTGCGGTGTACCGGTGCACGGCGTCGATCCGTACCTGAAGCGGCTGACGGAGCTCGGCCACCGCGTCGCGATCTGCGAACAGACCGAGGCGCCCTCGAAGACCGCGCGCGCCAAGCTGGTACGGCGCGAAGTCGTCGAGGTGCTCACGCCCGGCCTCGTCGGCGATCCGGAAGGACTCGACGCGCGCTCGGAGGTGTCGGTCGCAGCGCTCGATCTCGACGCCGCCTCCGGCGCCGGCCTCGCCGCGCTCGAGGCGTCGACCGGCGAGCTGCGCGCGACCGAGACGCGGCGAGCCGACGCGGCGACGCTTCCGTCCGCGCTCGCAGAGGAACTCGGCCGCATCGCGCCGCGCGAGGTGCTCGTCGCGCGCGCACACGTCGAGACGCTCGGCGCGCAGCTGCGCGCGCTGCTGCCCGGAATCGCGGTGACGGCCGTCGATGCGAGCAGCTTCGAGCCGTCCCGGGCGCCGGCGGCGCCCGACGGATTCGTTCCGACCGCCGCCGACGCGGGCACGCGCGCGGCCGCCGCGTTGATCCACTATCTCGGCGCGAACCAGCCGTTCGCGCTCGCGCACGCGGCGCGTCTGCGACGCTACGCGCTCGGCGACGCGATGGTGCTCGACGCCGCGACGCGCGCGCATCTCGAACTCTTCGAGAGCAGCATCGATCGCTCGCGCCGGGGCACGTTGATCGAACGCATCGACGCGACGATGTCGCCGCTCGGTGCGCGCCGCCTCGCGCGCTGGCTGGCGTACCCGCTGCTCGATGCGGAGGCGATTCGCGCTCGACAGGACGCCGTGGCGTGGCTCGCGGAGCGCGACCGTCTCCGCGCGCAGCTGCGCGAGCGCCTGCGCGGCGTGCGCGATCTCGAGCGGCTGCTCGCCAAGGCCGCGCGTCCGGGCGCGACGCCGCGGGATCTCGCGGCCCTGCGCGCTTCGCTCGGCGCGCTGCCGGCCGTCACCGCGTGCCTCGACGCGATCGACGATGCGTCGCTGCCCGGCGCCGCGGCGGAGCGACCGGCGACGCTGCCCGTGCCTGCGCCGGTGCCCGCCGCGCACGCGCTGCTCGCGCGCGGCCTCGTCGACGATCCGCCGGCCATCGCGCGCGGGTCGCGCGGCGCGAACGAGATCGGCTACGTCCGCGAAGGGCATCACGCGGAGCTCGACGCCTTGCGCGAGAGCGCGCGCGACGGTCGCGCGTGGATCGCCGACCTCGAGGCGCGCGAGCGCGAGCGCAGCGGCATCCCCGGACTCAAGATCCGTTTCCATCCGGTGCACGGCTACGGCATCGAGGTCAGCAAGTCGAACCTCGCGCGCGTGCCGGCCGACTTCGAGCGCAAGCAGACGCTGGCCAACGCGGAGCGCTTCACGACGCCGGTGCTGCGCGAGATGGAGGGCCGCATCCTGGGCGCACACGAGCGCGCCGCTGCGCTGGAGAGGGAGCTCTTCGAGGAACTCCGCACGAATGTGTTGCGCCACACGGCCGCGATCCGCGCGAGCGCCGATGCGGTGGGGGATCTCGATTCGCTCGCGAGCCTGGCGGAGATCGCACGACGCGACGGTTGGATCCGCCCGGAAGTGGACGCCAGCGAGCGGCTCGAGATCCGCGCCGGGCGGCATCCGGTCGTCGAGGCGCTGCTCGGGGGCAGCGGCTACGTCGCCAACGACACGCGCCTCGATCCCGAGGACGCGCAGATCCTGCTGCTGACCGGTCCCAACATGTCGGGCAAGAGCACCTATCTCCGGCAGGTCGCGGTGCTCGCGCTGCTCGCGCAGATCGGCAGCTTCGTGCCCGCGGAGTCGATGCGGATCGGCATCGTCGATCGGATCTTCACGCGCGTCGGCGCGTCGGACCGCCTCGCGCACGGCGAGTCGACGTTCCTCGTGGAGATGCGCGAGACGGCCGAGATCCTGTCGCAGGCGACGCGGCGCAGCCTCGTCATCCTCGACGAGATCGGCCGCGGGACGAGCACCTACGACGGTCTCTCGATCGCCTGGGCCGTCGCCGAGCATCTCCACGACGCGCCGGCGCTCCGGCCGCGCACGCTCTTCGCGACGCACTACCACGAGCTGGTGGATCTCGCGTCGCGCAAGCCGCACCTGCGCAACGCGCACTTCGAGGTGCGCGAGTGGGGACACGACGTCGTGTTCCTGCGCCGGCTCGTCGACGGCGGCGCGAGCCGCTCCTACGGCATCCAGGTGGCGCGTCTCGCCGGCTTGCCGGATGCGGTGATCGCGCGCGCCCGCCAGGTGCTCGCGCAGCTCGAGGCGAACGACGCCGGCCGCGACGGCGCTCGTGCGCCGCAGCTTTCGCTCTTCGATGCGGCGCCCGCTCCGGCGCCGCGTTCCGACGCCGACGAGCGCGCGCTCGACGAATTGCGCCGGCTCGACGTCGACCGGCTGGCGCCGCTCGACGCGCTTCTCCTCGTGCATCGCCTGGCCGCGATGCTGCGCAAGGACGAAGCGTCGTGAGCGCGCCCGAGATCGTGCGGCCGTGGCTGGCCGAGCTCGGCGAGCGCGGACCGCTGGTGGGAGCGACGGACGCCGACGTGCTGCGCAGCGTGCGCGGTTATCTGGCGGCGTCCCGCGAACACCTCGCGGAGCTGCACCGCACCTCGCGCTCGGGCGCGCGCGTGAACGGCGCGCATGCCGATCTGATGGACCGCCTCGTGCGGCGCCTGTTCCAGATCGCCGAGAGCGAGCACTTCGCCGAGGCCGGCCGCGTCGACGAGCGCGCGGCGATCCTCGCGGTCGGCGGCTACGCGCGGCGCGAGATGTCGCTGCACTCGGACGTCGATCTGCTCCTGTTGCACGAGGGCGCGGTGACGCCGTACGTGCGCCGGCTGGCCGAACGCATCCAGTTGTGGCTCTGGGACGCCGGCCTGACGGTGGGATGCGCGACGCGCACCGTGAACGAGACGATCGAGCTCGCACGCACCGACAACACCGTCTTCACGGGCATTCTCGACACGCGCTTCCTGTCCGGCGACCCGGTCTTCTATCACGAGTTCAGCGACACGATCCGGCGCGAGCTGCTGGCCGACGTGGGCGAGTTCCTCGCGCGGCAGATCGATGCGGTCGGGATGCGCCACGAGGCATACGGCGAATCGCTCTACCTGCTGCAGCCGAACGTGAAGGAGGGCGCGGGAGGGCTGCGCGACTACCACGCCGCGATCTGGGCGATGCGCGCGGTGTTGCCGTCGGCGCGCGGCGTCGAGGACCTGCTGCACTACGGCCTGCTGACCGAGTCCGAGATGGAGGACTACCGCGACGCCCTCGATTTCCTGTGGTGGGTACGCAATCAGCTGCATCTGCTCGCGAAGCGTCGTCAGGACCAGATGAGCTTCGAGCTCCAGGAGCAGGTCGCGTTGGCGCGCGGCTATCCGGACGGCGGTCCCGACGCGCCGCTGCCGGTCGAGCTCTTCATGGGCGACTACTACCGCCATGCTCGTGCGATCCGGAACTACTCCGATCTCGCCATCGAACAGTGTCAGGCGCGCGCGCGTCGCAATGCCGGACCGGAGCCGCCGGCCCTCGAGGTCGAGGACGGTTTCCGGCTGGCGAGCGGGCACCTCGAAATTCCGCATCCGGCGCACCTGCGCGAGCGGCCCCTGCGGCTGCTCACCGCCTTCGCCGTCGCGCAGGAGAACGGCGTTCCGCTCTCGCGCACCGCCCAGCGCCTGGTGCGGGAAAACCTGCACCTGATCGACGACGCGCTGCGACGCGACCCCGAGGCGACCGCGGCGTTCCTGCGCATTCTCGACTCCGAACGCCGCGTCATGCGGACCCTGATGACGATGAACGAGGTGGGTCTGCTCGCGCGTTATCTGCCGGAGTGGGAGCACATCGTCTGCCGCTGGCAGCACGTGATCTATCACACCTACACGGTCGACGTGCACTCGATCTTCCTCGTCGAGGAGTTGCGGCGCCTCTACGCGGGCAAGTACGAGCGCGCGCTGCCCGATCTGACCGAGCTGATGCAGAACGCCGAGGATCGGCCGGCACTCTTCCTCGGCTGCCTGCTGCACGACATCGGCAAGGGCTTCGGCGGAGACCACTCGGCGAAGGGCGTGGAGCGCGCGCGCACCTGCCTCGAGCGCCTGAACCTCGCACCCGAGCGCGCGGAGCGCGTGCTCTTCCTGGTCGCCCATCATCTGACGATGTCGCACGTCGGGCAGCGTCGCGATCTCGCCGATCCGAAGACGATCTACGAGTTCGCCAAGCTGGTCGGCGATCGAACCAATCTGCGCAATCTCTACCTCCTGACCTTCGCGGACATGCGCGCGTCGTCCAAGCAGGGCTGGACGGAGTGGCGCTGGGCGCTGCTGCGCGAACTCTTCGAGCGGGCCGCCGAGGTGCTCGAGACGGGCGACGCGGACGAGCGCGTGGCGATGGCGACCATCGAGTCGCGCGTCGAGGTCCGCCGGCAGGCCGCCCGTGACGAGCTGCGGGCCCTCGGCGTCGCCGAGGCCAAGATCGACGGCTTCTTCGACGAGATGCCGCGCCGCTACTTCGTGTCGCACGGACCGCGCCAGATCGCGCGCCACGCGCGCGCTTTCTTCGGTTACAAGGAGGAGCGCGGCGTCGTCGTGAGCGTGCGCGAGATGCGCGGCGACTTCTCCGAGCTGATCGTGTGTACGCGCGACGTGCACGGCCTCTACTGGCGCGTGGCCGGCACCCTGACGGCGCGCGGCATCAACATCTTCGCGTCGAACGTCTACACGACGCGATCCGGACTCGCGCTCGAGGTGTACCGGGTCGCGACGCCGCCGGGCGACGCTTCGGATCGCCAGCGGCTCTGGGCCGGCTTCGAAGAGAGCCTGCGCGACGTGCTCGCGGGACGCGTGCGCGTCGAGGATCTCGTCAAGCGCCGGCGGCGTCCGATCGGCGCGACCGAGACGCCGTCGCGCATGCCGCCGTCGGTCACGATCGAGAACGGTGAGTCCGACTTCTACACGATCGTGGACGTGTCCGCGAACGATCGCCTGGGCCTGCTCTACGACCTGACCCGTACGCTCGCCGAACACGGACTCGAGATCTACATCTCGAAGGCGACGACCGTCCTCGATCAGGTCGCGGATACCTTCTACGTGAAGGACGTCCAGGAGGACGGCTTCCAGAAGCTCGCGGATCCGGATCGCATCGCGGCGCTCGAGCGCGCGCTGCTCGACGCGGCGCAGCTCGAAGAGCCGGCCCATGGCTGAGCGGCGCACGCGCGGCTCCGTCCGTGCGCCCGCGGTGGCGCCGGATCTGAGTGCCGCCGCCGATCGGTTTCTCACGCACCTCGCCGTCGAGCGCGGCCTCGCGCGCAACACGCTGGACGCCTATGCAAGGGACCTCGATCGGCTCGCCGCGCACCTCGAGGCGGAGGGCGTGCGCGATCCAGCGGCGATCCGGCCCGCGCACTGGCGCAGCTTCGCCGAGGCGCTCGAAGCCGACGGCCTCGCACCGGCGAGCCGCACGCGGGCCCTGGTCACGGCGCGCCGCTTCGGCCTGCACCTCGTCGCACGTGGCGTGCTGGTGCGCGATCCCGGCGAGGGGCTGCGCGCGCCGCGGCTCGGACGACGTCTCCCGCGCGTGCTGCGCCCGGAGGAGACGGAGGCGCTGCTCGTCGCGGCGGGCGAAGGCGAGGGCGGTCATGCGACGCGAGATCGCGCGATGCTCGAAGTGCTGTACGGCGCGGGATTGCGCGTGTCGGAGCTGGTGGCGTTGCCGCTCGGTGCGCTCGACAAGCGTGCGGGTCTGTTGCGCGTGCTCGGCAAGGGCGGACGCGAGCGCATCGTGCCGCTCGGTGAGCCGGCGCTCGCGGCCCTCGATGCGTGGCTCGCCGAGGGCCGGCCGCTCTGGGCGCGGCGCTCCGGTCGCGGCTGCGATGCCGTCTTCTTGACTGCACGCGGGACCGGGATGACCCGGCAGAACTTCTTCGCGCGGCTGCGGCTGCTCGCGCGCCGGGCCGGGATCGCGAGCGAACGCGTGTCTCCGCACGTGTTGCGGCATTCCTTCGCGACGGATCTCCTCGAAGGCGGCGCCGACCTGCGCGCCGTACAGGCGATGCTCGGTCACGCGGATCTGGCGACGACGCAGATCTACACGCACGTGAGCCGCGATCGCCTGCGCGACACCGTCGAGACGCACCACCCGCGCGGCGCGGGGACGCCCGGACGGTGACGCGCAGCGCGCCGGATGCCGTGCGCCGCGCGATCCCGCCGGCGATCGCGCCGCTGCTCGAGGCGGTGCTCGCGGAGGCGGAGCGTCGGGGCGTCGGCGTGCATCTGGTCGGCGGTCCGGTGCGCGATCTCCTGCTCGCGCGAGGGCTGCGCGACGTCGACTTGATCGTCGAGCCGCGCGACGGAGCGAGCGGCGCCGCGGAGGAGCTGGCGCGGGCTGCGGCACCGGCGGGTGTCGCCGTCGTGGCGCACGGGCGCTTCGGCACCGTACGCCTCGGCGGCGGGGATGCGTCGCTCGACCTCGCGACGCTGCGGCGCGAGACGTATGCGCGGCCCGGCGCGTTGCCGACGATCGAGCCCGGCTCGCTCGAAGAGGATCTGCGCCGGCGCGACTTCAGCGTCAACGCGATGGCGTTGCCGCTCACCTCCGTCGCCCGGCGCGGTCGGGCGGCGCTGATCGACCTCGCGGGAGGTCGCGACGATCTCGCGGGACGGGTGCTGCGCGTGCTGCATCCCCAGAGCTTCATCGACGACCCGACGCGCGCCTTGCGCGCGGCGCGGCTGGCGGCACGGCTGGGTTTCCGGCTGGCGCGGCCGTCGCGCTCCGCGCTGCGCGATGCGGTGTCGGCCGGTGCCTTCGGCGGAGTATCGGGCGATCGCTTCCGGCGCGAATTCGAGAAGCTCTTCGAGGACGCACGCAGTGGCGTGGATCCCTCGCTCGCACTCGCGCTGCTCGCGGAATGGCACGTGCTCGGCGCGCTCGAGCCCGGCCTCGCGCTGCCCGCGAAGGCGATCGCGTCGTTGCGACGGCTCGGCCGCGCCGTCGCGGAAGAGGCGCAGCCCGGCCCGCGCACGCGCGTCTGGCTGGCCGGGTTCGCCGTGTGGCTGGCAGAACTCGACGCGACGTCGCGCCGGCGCGCACTGCGCCGGCTCTCGGTGCGCGGCGAGACCGCACAGCGGATCACGGCGTTTCCGAAGTTGCGCGATCGGGTTCTTCGCTCGCTTTCGCGCGCACGCGGTCGCGGCGCGGTGGACGCGTTGCTCGCGCCGCTCGAGGACGAAGAGCGCCTCGCGCTCATGGCCTGCGCGCCGCCGGCGCTGCGGCGGCGCATGCTGCGCTGGACAGTGGAAGACCGCGGACGGCGCCCGCCGATCTCGGGCGTCGATCTCGTCGCCGCGGGTCTCGCCGGCCCCTCCG
>JALOQG010000080.1 GCA_025453505.1 Myxococcota bacterium
CTGCGCATCATGTCGATGACTTCCTCGCGGGTCTTCTGCTCGGACTCCTCGGGATACAGCTTCAGATCGTCGATCACCTTGGAGAGGCGCGCGCGAGAGAGGATCTGCATCTCCATCAGGTGCAGGCGGTTGATCGGGTCGCGCTCGTCCTCGCCGGTCTCGACGAGCTTGCGCGAGATGCTCTGCGGCTCGACGAGGATCGTCGCGCGCACCGTGTACTCGTCCCGCAGCACGGACGCGACGAAGATCGAGCCGAGCACGATCGAGCCGGCGATCGCCGCGATCAGACGCGCGCGCCGGACGAAGATCGACACGACGTCCTTGAGTGAGAATCCCTGCTCTTCCATGCTCGCTCCAGTCGTCCGGTCGCGCTCTCAGAGCGGGATCGGATCGAAGGTCCAGTTGATGCCGAAGATCACGCGCATGATCTCCTGCTCGCGGTCCTCGCGAAGATCGCTTTCCGACTGCTGATGCCAGTAGCTCGCGCGCCCGGTGAGGCGCAGGTTGCGGGAAATGCGGCGTTCGGCGGAAAGCTCGATCCGGTACGTGTTGATCTCGATGGCGTTGTCGATCTTGCCGCCCGAATCGATCTCGAACGGAACGCCGACGGGATCGGCGATCAGGTCGAGCGTCGTACCGTTGACGTTGGCACCGATCAGATCCGGCACGATGTCCGAGTCGGAGTCCAGCACGAAGAGCTGCTCGCGCACGTCGTTCGCCGCCTCCTGCAGCGTGTAGATCCCCGTCAGCTCGAAAGTCCAGTGCCGCGTCGGCGTCCAGCGCAGGTTGCCGCTGAGCGCCGAGAGAACGGTGCTGCCGCCGACCCCGGAAGCAGTACTCGCCGTGCGCTCGAAGGAGCCGGTCGCCCTCCAGAGGCGCCACTCCTTGGAAATCGAGATGCGTCCGAAGTAGCTCAGCGATCCCTCGGAGATCTCGCCGACGAAGGGAACCCGCGTGCGCTCCTGCTGCGGAGCCCCCCCGAAGCCCGGAACGATGAAAAAGAGCGGCACGCCGTTCGAGCGGTAGAACGCGGGCTGGCAGCCGCCGTTCCGGACGCTCGTGTTGAACACCGGGGCGCCGTCGGCGCGACGCGGGCAGGTCGACGGATCCACGGGCTGGTAGTCGTTCACCGTGGCATCGCCGGGCGGGTCGTCCGGCACCGACCACGCGGGTCCCGCGTTGAGCGACAGCCGGAGCGTCCGCGAGAACGCGTAGGAGAGGACGCCGAAGCCCTGATAGAAGGTCGTGCCGTTGTCTTCGGTGACGCCGTCGAGGCCGTCGAAGTCCTGGCGCTGCACCTGCGCGCCACCGCCGAGGATCAGGCGCGGCGTGATGCCGCGCGTGAGCTGCATCAATCCGGAGTTGGCGAGCGAGTCCGAGCCGAACTCGGAGTCGTACTCGACGAGTTGATTGCTGTAGCGCACCGAGAACTCCCAGAGCGGTCCCATGCGGTGCGTGAGTCCGATGTCCCCGTTGTTCAGCGTGATGCGCTGCCGCTCCGGCGACACGACGGAGACCTGATCGAGGCCGACGCCCGTGGTGGCGACGAACGCCGCCAACGAACTGGTGTACGCGAAGGTGTTCGAGAGATCGATCTCGGTCGTGTTCGTGATCCTCCAGTCGGCCCTCGCGTCCACGAACTGGTCGAAGTCGTTGATGCCATCGGTCTCGAGGTACGCCTCGTAGCGAGGCCGGTACGAGAGCTCGTACTGGAGGTCGCCCTGCTTCTCGCGGAACTGGATGTTCGGACCCGTCCGGACCGAGAAGTCGTCCTCCTCGGGCTCGTCCGTCGTGCTGCGAAACACGTTGGAGTCCCAGACGCCGTCGACCGTCCAGCCCGGCACGAACTCCGCCGCGCGCACGGGAAGCGCGAAGGCGAGGAGCGCGACGAGCGCGACGGCGACCCGGGACCGCATTCGCCGTCAGTCCGGGACCACGATCGCGTCTCCTGGATGGAGCCGCATGTTGCCCTCGGGATTCTTGCCACGCAGGAATGCGTTGTAGTTGAAGCGATACTCGACGACCGATCCATCCGGATTCGGGCGCAGCACGCGGATGTCGGACTTGTCCGCGTAGGCGCTGAAGCCGCCCGCGATCGCGATCACGTCGAGGACGCGCAGATCGCTGAGCAGCGGCACGGCCGCGGGGCGCAGCACCTCGCCGACCACCTGCACGTTCTTGGACCGGATCTCGCGGACCATGACGGTCACGTCGGGCGCGGTCACGTAGTCGGTGAGGGCCTTCGAGATGACCTCGCGCAGTTCCTCGGCGGTGAGTCCCGCGGCCTGCACGTCGTTGGCGAGCGGCACGGAGATCTTTCCGTCCGGCCGCACCGGCACGTCGGTCGACAGCTCCGGCTGCCGCCACACCTGGATGCGCAGGATGTCGGCGGGGCCGATCACGTAATCGGCGCGATCCATCGGACCGGCCTCCGGCGGCGGCGGGGCCCCGTGGGAACACGCGACCGCCAGCGCCCCAGCGAGCACGAACCTCGCGAGCCGGGGCGAGCGAAGCGGCGAGCGGGATCGCAGCGTGCGATCGGCATCCATGAAATACCCCTCCGCGGCCCTCAGCTCGCCTCGCTGAGGCCGTTTTCCTTCATTTTGTAAAGCAGGGCCTTGTAGCTGATCTGCAACCGCTCGGCTGCTTCCTTGCGGTTCCAGCGCGTCTGGTCCAGGACCCGCTCGATGACCCTCTTCTCTGCAATCTGGGCGGCACGTTTGGCGATCGCCTTGAGGTCGACGCCCCGGCCGTCCGCGAGATCGACTCCGAGAGCGTCGAGATCGAGCACTGCGTCACCGTTTCCGGTCGCGCCCGTGGTGCCCATCCTGTGGGTGATTTCCTCCAACAACGCCTGTTCGTTCGCGAGCACGACCATGCGCTTCACCATGTTCTCGAGTTCGCGCACGTTGCCCGGCCACGGATACCCGTGGAACGCCTCGAGCGTGGCGGGCTGGAGCTGCTTGACGCTCTTGCCGTACTGGCGGTTGTACATGTTGAGAAAGTGGTCCACGAGCAGCGGGATCGCGTCCTTGCGATCGCGCAATGGCGGCAACTGCACCGTCACCACGTTGAGTCGATAGAAGAGATCCTCCCGGAAGGACCCGTCCTGCACCGCGCTCTCGAGATTCCGGTTGGTGGCCGCGATCACGCGCGTGTCGACGTGCACGTCGCTCTCGCCGCCGAGGCGCGAGAACTCGCCGTCCTGCAGCACCTGCAGGAGCTTCGCCTGCAGCGCGGGGTGCATCTCGCTGATCTCGTCGAGGAAGATGGTTCCGTGGTTCGCGTACTCGAACTTGCCGAGCTTGCGGCGCTGCGCGCCGGTGAAGGCGCCCTTCTCGAAGCCGAAGAGCTCGCTCTCCAGCAGCTCCGACGGAAGCGCGGCGCAGTTGACCTTGACGAAGGGACGATCGACGCGCGTCGACAAGCGGTGCAACGCGCGCGCGACGAGCTCCTTGCCGGTGCCGCTCTCACCCCGCACCAGCACGGTGATGTCGGTGTCGGCGACCTGCTCGATGATCTCGCGCACCTCGCGCATCTTCGGGTCGTCGCCGCAGAGCATCAGCAGCTCGGCCTCGGAGCGCACGCGCCCGCGCAGCTCCTCGACCTCCTGCTTGAGCGCGCGCTTCTCGAGCGCCTTCTGGAAGGCGACCTCGAGTTCTTCGACCTCGAACGGCTTGCGCAGGAAGTCGGCGGCGCCGAGCTTCATCGCCTCGACGATGCTGCGCGCCTGTCCGTGACCGGAGAGCATGATCACGGGCACTTCCGGGAGCCGCTCCTTCAGGTGCTTCAGCGTTTCGAGACCGTCCATTCCGGGTAATACCAGGTCGAGCGTGACGAGATCGGGACGCGACTGGTCGAGCGTCTGGATCGCGTCCTCTCCCGTCGGAGCCGCGAAGACCTGGAAGCCGCGGCTCGACGCGAGCGCCTGGAGGTACTCGCGAAGCCCCTCGTCGTCGTCCACGACGAGCATCCGATACGACTGCGCCATGCGTCCCCCTGGGTAAGTGCCCACTCAGAATGGCCGCGTAGTGTGAAATATCTTTCCTCGGATGAGAAGCACTTTTCTCATTAGGAACGACTCTTCCGTGCAGGACGCTCAGCGTCTTGCTGCCGCGTCGCGGACAGACGAGTCGGCAGTGAAGATTGGGTGGAATGCCTCGCCCCCGCGGGACGCTCTTGGCCGCTGGTTGCAGTGCCGATACCCTGCCGGGCTCGCCGCTTTCGGGGAGCCCGGGCGTCACCCGGTTCCGGGCGTCGGCCACTCAGGATGGGGCGTGCGCCAGGACCCGGACCCGGCCGGAAAGGGGGCGTTGCCCTTCCCCGAGACGCCGGCGCAGCGAAACCGAGGCATGGCCCGAGGGAGCGAGCGAGTCGAGATGGCAGGCAACCCGAGCGCAGCGCAGAACGGCCCGAGCCGCGGGAAGCCCGTGCTCCTGGTGGTCGCCGGGGCGCGGCCCAACTTCATGAAGGTCGCGCCGCTGCTCCACGAGATCGAACGCCGCGGCACGCTCGAGGCCTTCCTGGTCCACACCGGTCAGCACTACGACGCGGCCATGTCCGACGGCTTCTTCCGCGACCTGGGCATCCGCAAGCCCGACGCCAATCTGGAAGTGGGCTCCGCCAGCCACGCCGTCCAGACCGCCGAGGTGATGCTGCGCATCGAGCCGATCCTGATCGAGCGCCGGCCCGACGCGGTGCTGGTGGTCGGCGACGTCAACTCGACGCTCGCCGCGACCGTCGCGGCGGTGAAGCTCGGCATCCCGGTCGCGCACGTCGAAGCGGGCCTGCGCTCCTTCGATCGCGGCATGCCCGAGGAGATCAACCGGCTGCTGACGGACGCGGTCTCGCACTGGCTCTTCGTCTCCGAGCCGTCCGGCGAGCGCAACCTGCGCGCCGAGGGCGTGGACCCGAAGCAGATCCATTTCGTCGGCAACGTCATGATCGACACGCTCCGCGCGCAGCTCGAGCGGGCGCGAACGCTCGACACGCTGGGTCGCCTCGGCCTCGCGCCGCGCGGCTACGCGGTGCTGACGCTGCACCGCCCGAGCAACGTCGACGACCCCGCGAAGCTGGGCGCGCTCTTCGACGTGCTCGAAGAGATCCACGCGCGGCTGCCCGTCGTGTTCCCCGTGCACCCGCGCACGGCGGAGACGATCCGGACGAAGCTCGGCGGGCGCGCGCTCGCGCTGCGCACGACCGAGCCGCTCGGCTACCTCGACTTCCTGCGGCTCACCGCCGACGCGCGGCTCGTCCTCACCGATTCGGGCGGCATCCAGGAGGAGACGACGGCGCTCTGCGTGCCGTGCCTCACGCTGCGCGACAACACGGAGCGGCCGGTGACCGTCGAGCAGGGCACGAATCGCATCGTCGGCAACGATCCGCACGCGATCCGCTCCGAGGTCGCCAAGATCCTCGACGGCGAGCCGCGCGGCGGGCGCGTGCCGGAGCTGTGGGACGGTCGCGCAGCCGCGCGCATCGTCGACGTGCTCGAACGCGACATGAGGGAACTCCGATGAGCACGACCGAGAAGAAGCAGACTTTCTGGCGCAAGCTCTACACCGGCTGGCTCGCGATCGCGGGACACTTCGGCGAGGCGCAGACGCTCAGTCTGCTCGGCATCATCTACGTGGGGATGATCGGGCCCGTATCGCTATTCCTGAAGCGCAGCGATCCGTTGCACAAGCGGGCGCTGCCGGCCGGCGAATCCGCCTGGAACGCCGCCGACACGTCGGCTCCCGATCTCGAACGCGCGCGGCGCCTCTTCTGAACCGCTGCGAGGAAACGGCATGAACATCCTGGGCCTCTCCTGCTTCTATCACGACTCCGCCGCGGCGCTGCTGCGCGACGGCGATCTCGTGGCCGCCGCGCACGAAGAGCGCTTCACGCGCAAGCGCCACGACCCGGACGTGCCGAAGAAGGCCGTGGAGTACTGCCTCGCCGAGGCGGGCATGACGATGGACGACGTCGACTACGTCGTCTTCTACGACAAGCCCTTCGTCAAGTTCGAGCGCATCCTGATCACGTACCTGGCGACCTTCCCCCGCTCGCTGCCGTCGTTCTCGAAGGCGATGCCGGTGTGGCTGAAGGAGAAGCTCTGGGTGCCGAAGGTCCTCGAACGGGAGCTCGGCTACAAGAAGGAGCTGCTCTTCGCCGAGCACCATCAGTCGCACGCCGCGTCGGCGTTCCTGCCGTCTCCCTACGAGGAGGCCGCGATCCTGACGCTCGACGGCGTCGGCGAGTGGGCGACGGCGACGCAGGGCGTCGGCCGCGGCAACAAGCTCGAGCTGATCCGCGAGATCCGCTTCCCGCACTCGCTGGGCCTGCTCTACAGCGCCTTCACCTACTACCTCGGCTTCAAGGTCAACAGCGCCGAGTACAAGGTGATGGGCGCGGCGCCGTACGGAAAGCCCGTCTACTACGACAAGATCCTCGAGAACCTGGTCGACCTGCGCGAAGACGGATCGTTCAAGCTGAACATGAAGTACTTCGCGTACGACTACGGCCTCACGATGACGAACGACCGTTTCGCGAAGCTCTTCGGGCACCCGGTGCGCGACGGCGAGTCCAAGATGGAGGAATTCCACTGGGACATGGCCGCCAGCGTGCAGAAGGTCACCGAGGAGATCGTGCTGCGCATCGTGCGCGACCTGCACGCGCGCACCGGCCTGAAGAACCTGGTGATGGCGGGCGGCGTGGCGCTCAACTGCGTCGCCAACGGACGCGTGATCCGCGAAGGCCCGTTCGAGAACCTGTGGGTGCAGCCCGCGGCGGGCGACGCCGGCGGCGCCCTCGGCGCCGCGATGTACGCGCATCACTGCGTGCTCGATCAGCCGCGCAAGTTCCGCATGGACCACGCGTACTGGGGCCCGTCGTTCTCCGACGCGGAGATCCGCGCCTTCCTCGACGCGCGCAAGGCGCCCTACCGGACCTTCTCGCGCGAGGAGATGATTCGCGAGACCGCGCGCCACCTCGACGAGAACCAGGCTGTGATCGGCTGGTTCCAGGGCCGCATGGAGTGGGGACCGCGCTCGCTCGGCTCGCGCAGCATCATCGCCGACTCGCGCAACAAGGAAAACTGGACGCGCGTCAACAAGAAGATCAAGTTCCGCGAGAGCTTCCGGCCCTTCGCGCCCGCGGTGCTGCAGGACAAGGCCGCCGACTGGTTCGACCTCGATCGCGAGAGCCCGTACATGCTGCTCGTCTGCCAGGTGAAGAACCTGATCGAGCAGGACATGGAGACGCCGACCGGCGTGTCGCGTCGTCTGACCAGCGAGCTTCCCTCGATCACCCACGTCGACGGCTCGGCGCGCGTGCAGACGGTGACGCGCGCGCAGCACGCCGAGTTCCACGACCTGCTGCAGGAGTTCGACGCGCGCACCGGCTGCCCGGTGCTGATCAACACCTCCTTCAACGTGCGCGGCGAGCCGATCGTCTGCACGCCCGAGGACGCGTACCTCTGCTTCATGCGCACCGAAATGGACGTACTGGTGCTCGGCAACCAGATTCTCGAGAAACGCGACCAGCCCGCGCTGGTCGAGGGCTTCGACTGGCGCGAGCGCTACGCGCTCGATTGACCCCGGCTCCCAAGGAGAGACTCCATGGACATGTTCCGCGAACTGTGGGCCTTCATGCGGGTGCGCAAGAAGTGGTGGCTCGGCCCGATCCTGGTGACGATGCTGCTGCTCTCGGCGCTGATCGTGCTGACGCAGGGCTCCGCGGTGGCGCCGTTCATCTACGCGCTGTTCTAGGCGGCCGGTGAATCCGGCCGGCAGAAACGACGCAGGCGCGCCCGCCGTCTCGACGGCGGGCGCCGCCGCGCGTGGCGGCGCGGCGCGTCGCCGCGTGCGTCCGTCGCTCTCGCCGTCGCAACTCGCCGAGCAGCGCCGCGCGGCTTTGCTCTTCGGCGCCGTCGCGATCGCCGCGACCGCCCTCTTCGGCCCGATCCTCTACTACATGGTGCTCCACTGGAACGCCGTCGCGGACTATTCGCACGGCTTCCTCGTGGTGCCGCTGGCCGGCTTCTTCGCCTGGGAGCGGCGCCGCGATCTGCGTCACGCGGTGGTCGACCCGAGCTGGTGGGGCGTCCTGCCGCTCGCGCTCGGCACGGCGGCCCTCACCGTCGGACGCCTCGGCACCGAGCTCACGAGCATGCGTTCGGCGTACGTCCTGACGCTGATCGGCCTCGTGCTGCTGCTGCTCGGCAAGCAGGTGTTCCGGATCCTGGCCTTCCCGCTCCTGTTCCTCTTCTTGATGGTGCCGCTGCCGCAGTCGCTCGTGAACGTCGTCGCGTTCCCGCTCCAGCTCACCGCGGCCGACTGGGCCGTGCAGCTGCTCTATCTGCTGCGCATCCCGGCGCTGCGCGAAGGCAACATCATCCACCTGCCCGAGACGCAGCTCTTCGTCGCGGAGGCGTGCAGTGGCTTGCGATCGCTGATGGCGCTGATCACGCTCGCCATCGTGTTCGCGTACTTCTTCCGCCGCTCGTGGGTGCAGCGGGTGGTGATCGTGGCGTCCGCGATCCCGATCGCGATCATCGTCAACTCGCTGCGCGTCGCCGCCACCGGCATCCTCACCTACAACTTCGGCCAGAAGGCCGCGGAAGGCGTGATCCACGAACTGCAGGGCATGATCACCTTCGGCGGTGCGTTCCTGCTGCTGCTCGCCGAGGCCTGGCTGCTCTCGAAAGTCTGGCCCGATACGCCGCGCGACAAGCCCGCGCGGACGGAGAGCCCCGCATGATCAAGCTCGCCGTGGCGATCGGCTTCCTCGCCCTGAACTTCTACGTGTACAACTACTTCGCGACCGAGGAGGTGCGGCCGCCGCGCAAGCCCTTCGCCGCGTTCCCGCTCGAGCTCGGCGAGTGGAAGTGCGCCGAGCGCCAGCAGATGACCGACGACATCCTCGCCAACCTGGGCGTCACCGACTACCTGATCTGCGACTACGGACGCACCGATCCGATGAGTCACGTCGGCGTGTACGTCGGCTACCACCAGAGCCAGGTGCGACAGGAGGGGGGCGGCGCCGGCGGCGGCCAGATCCACCCGCCGAGCCACTGCCTGCCGGGATCGGGTTGGGACATCATCGCGTCCTCGAAGGAGCACGTGGAGATGCCCGGTCTGCCGCCCGGTGGCGCGCTCGTGAATCGACTCGTGATCGCCAAGGGCGACGCGCGCCAGCTCGTCTACTACTGGTACCAGGAACGCGGCCGCGTGATCGCAGACGACTGGATGAAGATCTTCTGGCTCTTCTGGGATCGGGCGCGGCTCCAGCGCACCGACGGTTCGCTGGTGCGCTTCACGATCCCGATGTCGCGCGACGGCGACGCAGGGGCCGAAGCCGTCTTCCGCGAGATCGCCCCGCTGGTCACCGCGGAGCTGCCTTCGTACAGCCCCGGATAGGCGTAGACTCCCGGCGTGGCGCGCGGTGTCCTGCAAGAGCT
>JALOQG010000462.1 GCA_025453505.1 Myxococcota bacterium
CGAGCGCGGCGATGGAGCCGAACGCCTGCATTTCGAGTTCATCGTACGCGGCGACGACGTGCAGGACGGCGACGTCCTGAACACCTCCGGCTTCGGGGGCGAGTATCCCCAGCTCCAGCGCAACGGCGAGATCGTCGAGGTCGAGGCGCCGGGCGAGCGGCTGCTGCAGCGCGCGCTCGTGCGTCCGGCCGTCGACTTCGGCCGCCTCGAGCAGGTGTTCGTGATGTTGTGGCGCGGCCCGACCCTGGAGCTGCTCTACGAAGGCGAGGGCGACATGCCCGCGCGCGCGGATGGGAAGCCGCCGGGAGCGCCGGGATCGTGAGACCGGTTGCGGCGGCGTTCGCACTCGCCGCGCTCGCGCTCTGGCTCGCGGGTGCGCTGGTTCCCTGGGTGCCGCGTGGTGCGCTGCCGGATCCGGCGCTGCTTGCGGCCGTCGCGCTGGGCCTGCATCTGCCGGGCGTGCGAGGGCTCGTGGCCGCCTGGGCGATCGGCTGGCAGGCCGACTTTCTTTCGGGCGGTCCGCTCGGCGCGTTTGCGCTCTGCAACCTGCTCACGTGGATGGCGACGCGTCTCGGGGAGCGGCAGTTCGCGCTCGGCCGCCCGATCGCGCTGGTGCCCTTCACCGCGGCGCTCACGCTCGGGCAGGTCGCGTTGCTGACGGCGCTCGACGTCGGACCGCCGCTCGCCGATCCGCGCACGCTCCCCGTCCTCGTGCTGCACGTCGCGGTCAACGCGCTCGCGGTGCCGTTCGCGGCGCGTCTCTTCGCGATCGCCGTGGGACCGGCCGAGACGCCGGATGCGCCGCGCGGCGGCCTGCGTTTCGAAGCTGGAGCACCGCTGCGATGACGTCGCTCGGCAGCATGGGCGCCTGGATCGACGAACTCTTCGAACAGCGACTGCGTCTGTTCGGCGTCGTGATGGGCGCCTTCTTCGCGCTCTTCCTGGTGCGTCTCTTCCAGTTGCAGGTCGTCGAGCGTGAGCAGCACAGCGAGCGCTCGCAGCGCAATTCGATCCGCACCGAACGCATCGCCTCGCCGCGCGGCGAGCTGGTGGATCGCGAGGGCCGCGTCCTGGCGTCGACACGCGCCGCGTTCGAACTCGAAGTGGTGCCGAGCGAGCTGCGCGATCGCGAGCGCACCTTCGACCTGCTGAGCGTCCTGATCGGCGACCCCGGCGAGAAGGCGCGCGAGAGCGTCGTCGCGGCTCGCGGGCGCGCGCGCTTCCAGCCTGTGCGTCTCGCCGACGATCTCTCCTTCGAGCAGCTCGCGCGCGTGGAGTCGCACCGCTACGCGCTCCCGGGTGTACTCACCGAGGTGTATCCACGTCGCGAATATCCGTACGGCTCGCTGGCCGCGCACGTGATCGGAACCATCGGCGAGATCCGCCAGCCGCAGCTCGAGGAGCGGAAGTTCGCGGGTTACCGGCCGGGCGAGTCGGTCGGCCAGACCGGTGTGGAGTCGCTTCTCGAGCCGCATCTGCGCGGACGCGCCGGGGGTCGCAACGTCGTGGTCGACGTGGCCGGACGCGCCGTCGAGGTACTCGACCAGGTGGATCCGCGCGCGGGCGGGCGCGCGGTGCTCACGCTCGACGTCGATCTCCAGCTCGTGGCGGAGGAAGGCCTGCGCGCCGCGGCGCTGCCCGGAGATCCGCAGGCCGGCGTGGTCGTCGCGCTCGACCCGCGCGATGGCGACGTGCTGGCGCTCGCCTCGCTGCCGAGCTTCGACCCGAACGCGTTCCCCGGTGGCATCCAGTCGGCGGTGTGGAAGGCGCTCACGAGCGATCCGCTCAAGCCGCTGCAGGATCGCGCGGTCGCGGGCCAGTTCCCGCCCGGATCGACCTACAAGCCGTTCGTCGCCGCCGTCGCGCTGCAGGAGAAGATCCGCACGCCGAGTTCCGCCGTCTTCTGTCCCGGCTCGTTCGCGTTCGGCAATCACGTCTTCCGCTGCTGGAAGCGCACGGGACACGGCAGCGTCGACCTGCACCGCTCGCTCGTGCAGTCGTGCGACGTGTACTTCTATCGCACCGGCCTCGACATCGGCGTGGACAAGATGGCCGAGTACATGCGCGGCTTTGGTCTCGGCTCGGCGACCGGCATCGGGCTCGAGAACGAGCGCTCGGGCGTGAATCCCAGCACCGAGTGGAAGCAGGAGCGCTTCGGCAAGCCGTGGTACTCCGGCGAGACGGTCTCGATCTCGATCGGCCAGGGCTACGTGTCGACGACGCCGCTGCAGCTGGCCGTCGCCTATGGAGCGCTCGGCACGGGACAGCTCGTGCGGCCGCGACTCGTACGCGAGCGCATCTCGCCCGAAGGCGTCGCGACGCCCGAGCGTGTCGACGTCGTCGGCAGCGTGCCGATCGACGCCGAACATCTCGAACGGGTGCGCAAGGGTTTGCGCGGCGTCGTCCAGGACGGCGGCGGAACGGGGCGTCGCGCGCAGGTGCCCGGGCTCGACGTCGGCGGCAAGACCGGTACGTCGCAGGTCGTGAAGCTCTCGCACGTCGAGGGACTCAAGCACCACCAGATCCCCTGGAAGTACCGCGATCACGCCTGGTTCGCGTCGATCGCGCCGGTGGACGCGCCCGAGATCGTCGTCGTCGTACTGGTGGAACACGGCGGTGGCGGCGGCGCCAACGCGGCGCCGGTCGCGCAGAAGGTTCTGCAACGCTGGTGGGACAAGAAGCACCCGAAGGAGACGCCGCCGCTCGAGGCCGCGTTCGTCGTCTCGCCCGAGGAAGAGCCGCATGGCGCGCATTGAGCG
>JALOQG010000463.1 GCA_025453505.1 Myxococcota bacterium
GCTTCCCAGTTGAGCAGCCGCATCGCGTCGATCTCGATGGCCATGTCGGCGAGCATGAAGGCGATGGCTTGCTTCTGAGCGATCTTGACGCCGAAGGCGTCGCGGTCTTTCGCGTAGTTGATCGCGTAGTCGAGCGAGGCCTTCGCTACGCCGACGGCCATCGCCGACTGCGCTACGCGCGCGCGTCGCAGCAGCGGCGCAGCGTCGCCGCCGAGGCGCCCATCGGCCGGAATCCGGCAGTCCGCAAGCGTTATCTCGTAGGTCGCCAGCGCCCGCAGGCCGAGGTTCTTCTCGTGCTCTCCGATCTGCAGTCCCGGCGTGCCCGCGGGAACGAGGAAGGCGCCGATCTGGTCCTTTTCGTCCCGCGCATAGACGACGATGAACGGCGCTTCCTCGGCGAGCGGAACGAGGCATTTCTTGCCCTCGAGCACCCAGGCTCCGCCGTCGCGTCGCGCCGTGGTCTGCATCTTGGCCGGAGAGAAGTCCCAGCGCTGTTCGCAGACGGCGGCGGAGCCGGGGACGAACTTCTCGCCGCAGTATCGCGGCAGCACGGCCTTCTTCTGCGCGTCGCTGCCGAGGACGAGCACGGGGTCGATGACCAGCCGCGGCGACAGCACGTGCATGGCGATGGCGAGATCGCCTTCCGCCATCGCCTCGGCGATCACCGTGCCCGTGACGGCTGAGGAGCCCTGGCCGTACCCACCGTACTCCTCGGGCACCGAGCCCTGCACGAGCCCTAGCTCCCACGCCTGCGCAACGAGCGAGTCGGGAATCACGCCGCTCTCGTCGGCGTCGTGAGCGGCCGGCCGGATTTTCTCCATGGCGAAATTCTGCACCGTTTCGCGAATGAGCTGCTGTTCTTCGTCGAGCTTGAGGTCGATCATTCGAGGGTCTCCTACCGGTCCTTACGTTGCGCTTCCCGCCGTTCGAGATCGGCGATCGTTTGGTCGAGAAAAAGACGAATCGCGTCCACGAAGCGGAACCGCTCTTCGTCCTGGTAAAACTGGAACTCCGCGCCGAGCACCGCGCTGGTGTACGCGGCGGCCACGGTCTCCGCGTCGATCCCGGTGCGGAACTCGCCGCGCTCCTGCGCCTGGCGGATGAGGTTGCGGAGGAAGGCGCGAAACCGTCGCATCATCTCGCGCAGCTGCGTCGAGATCTTGTCGTTGGTATCGATGGACTCGGCCATCAGCTTGATGACGAAGCGGGGATGATCGAGCGATTGAGCGTGCTCGACGCAAACCTCCGCGATCCTGCGCAACGCGCGCGACGCGTCGATGCCCTCGCATGCGCGCTGCACGCGGTCCTCGAACGCTTGAATGCGATCGGCGACGGCCGCCCCGAGCAGATCGTCCTTGTCCTTGAAGTGATAGTAGATGGCGCCCTTGGTGACGCCCGCGTCGCGCGCGATTCGGTCGATGCTCGTGCCCTGGAAGCCGAAGCGGGCAAAACAATTGATGGCGATCTCGGTCAGCTCGCGCCGCGACCGCTCGCCTTTCCCCGGGGTCCGACCCGCCGGCTGCATACTGAACGTTTAGTAGGATTGCCGCGGTGGGTCAAGGAGTTTTCCGGGCGTCGGGTCGCGGCCCGTTGGTTGACTGGTGGGAGAGGCCCGTGCTTGTTTAGGGCCCCTTCGACGCGCCGCCCCAGCCGGGGGGCAGGTCGGCCGGACAGCGATGGCCTACATCAGACACATTCCGCCTTCCGAGGCCTGCGGCCGGCTCGCTCACGTGTACCGGGAGATCCGCGCGGAGGTTCCGCGCGTTCCCAACCTCATTCAGGTTTTCAGCCTGCGCCCCGAAACCATGGAGAGCATTCACCGGCATTGGCTCTCCGCGATGTGGGTGGGACGCGTGCCGCGCCAGACCAAAGAGCTCATGGCGATGGTGGTGTCGAAGGCGGCGAAGTGCCCGTCGTGCACCGACACCCACATGATCTTTCTGCAGGCCGCGGGCATGGACCGCACTACGGCGTACGAGATCGAGACGCGGCTGGCCGACGCCCCGGGATTGTCGGCGAAGGAACGCGCGGCGGTGGGGTTCGCGGTCAAGCTGACGCTGGACCCGCGCGGTATCAAACAAGCGGATCGCCAGCGACTCGACGACGCGTGGCCCGACCCCGACGATCGCTGCGAGCTGGTGTCGGTGGTGTGCGCGTTCAACGCGATCGCGCGCATCGCGAACGCGCTGGGCGTCCAGCGCGAGATTCCGGGCGCGCTGACGCGCTTCGAGACGAGCCGCCGCGGAGCGATCTCGTTGCTTGCCCGCATTACCACGCTCAGCCTCGATCTGTCCGAGCGACCCGTCCGCGCGCGGACGCCCGAGGAGAACCGCGCGGCGATGCTCGATCTCTTCACCCGCGAGCTCGGGTTCTCGGGGATTCCTCCCGGGTATGATCGTCTCGAGCGTTGTCCCGAAATGTTCGACGGACAGCTCGCGACGATACAGCGGGCCGTCTCGGTGGTCCCGCGGGATCGCTGGATGAGAATCGGGCTGGTCGTCGCGCGACTGACGGGCTGCAAGTTCTTTTCGACGCATTGCGCGGCGTGGCTCGAGCATCGTGGCATCGCACCGGCAGCCGTGATCGCCGGAAGCGAGGGCGTCGAGGACGCTCCCGCCGATACCGAAGAAGCCTGCTTGCGATTTACACGCGACCTCACCCTTCACTCGCACAAGATCTCGGCCGAGCGTGTCGACGAGCTGCGCAACGCGGGTCTTTCCGACGGCGCGATCCTCGACATTGCCTACGTCGCCGG
>JALOQG010000464.1 GCA_025453505.1 Myxococcota bacterium
ATCAGGTACAGGCCCAGCAACACGTTCACGGCCGTCGCAGCGGTGACCAGAACCAGACCGAGGTCGAGCCGGCGCAGCTCCGGCCCGCTGATCAGCGCTCGCACGGCTTCGAAGACGATGCCGACCGCCGCGAGCGCGATCAGTGTGCCCTCGACGCCCGCGGAGAAGAACTCGACCTTGCCGTGTCCGTAGGGATGATTGCGATCGGCGGGCTGCGACGACACGTAGAGGCTGTAGAGGAGCAGTGCGCCCGCGGCGACGTTGACGAACGACTCGAGCGCGTCCGACAGCACCGCGGATGAGCCGGTGAGGCGCCACGCCACCAGCTTCGCCACGAGCACCACGATGCCACCCGCGAGAGCGAGCGCTCCCGCGCGCAGTCGCGTCCCGTGCGCGATGCGGCCGTCGACGATCGCTGCGTGGCTTTCGGCGCTCACGGCGCGGCAGTCTAACGCCGCGGGCAGCGGTTAGAATCGCCGCGTGTCCGCATCCCTGCCGCCGCTGCTCGTGACCGAAGTACCCGGGCCGCGCTCGCGCGCCTGGGCAGAGCGGCTCGCGCGGGTCGAGTCGCGCAACGTGACCGCGCTCGCGCCCGACGTCCCGATCTTCTGGGAGCGCGCCGCCGGCTCGAACGTGTGGGACGCCGACGGCAACCGCTTCGTCGATCTCGGCGCCGGCTTCGGTGTCGCCAATGCGGGTCACGCGCATCCGCGCGTCGTCGCGGCGCTGCGCGATCAGTCCGAGCGGTTGCTGCACGCGATGGGCGACCTGCATCCCGCCACCGTCAAGGTCGAGTTGCTCGAGGCGCTGGTGCGACGCTTCCCGGGCGGCGCTCCGGCGCGCGCGGTGCTCGGATCCTCGGGCTCGGACGCCGTCGAGTGCGCGCTCAAGACCGCGCAACTCGCGACCGGACGGGCGGGCGTCGTCGCCTTCGAAGGCGCGTACCACGGACTCGGCTACGGCGCGCTCGACACGACCTGGCGTGCGCTCTTCCGCCAGCCCTTCGCTGCGCGCCTGCCGGGCGCGACCGTCTTCGCGCGCTTCGGCGACGCAGCCGACGCGCGCCGCGCGGCGCGCGAGTCGCGCACGCCGATCGGCGCGGTGCTGGTCGAACCGATCCAGGGGCGCGGCGGCGAACGCATCCCGCCGGACGGATTCCTCCGCGAGTTGCGCGCACTCTGCGACGCCGAGGGCTGGCGGCTGATCGCCGTCGAGGTCTACACCGGAGTCGGACGCACGGGCCGCTGGTTCGCCTGCGAACACGAGGGCGTCGTCCCGGATCTGCTCTGCGTCGGCAAGGGCCTCGCCTCGGGCATGCCGATCTCGGCCTGCATCGGCACCGAAGCCGTGATGCGGGCGTGGCCCGACCCGGCCGGCGAGGCGATGCACACGCAGACCTTCCTCGGCCATCCGCCGGGCTGCGCGGCGGCGCTGGCGTCGATGGCGGTGCTCGAGGACGAGAAGCTCGTGGCGCGTGCGGCGGAGCTCGGCGCGATCGCGCTCGCGGAGCTGCGCCGCAGGCTCGCCGGCCGCGCCCACTTGCGCGACGTGCGCGGGCGCGGTCTGCTGCTCGCGGTCGAGTGCGACACGGGCGAGACGGCGCTGCGCGCCTGCGGCGAGGCACTGCGCCGCGGCGTGATCGTCGTGCCGTCGGGCGATCGCGGTGAAGTCGTCGCGATCACGCCGCCGCTTTCGATCGAACGCGATCTGCTGCTGCTCGCGCTCGGCCTGCTCGCGGAAGCGCTCGCGTGACGCGCGACGCCCTCGATGCGCGCGTCCTCGACTGGATGCGCGATCCGCATTGGAAGCGTGACGACGCGCGCTTCGAATCGCTCGCGCGCGATCTCTTCGCGCACCAGCTCGCACACTGCGAGCCGTACCGCCGCTTCTGCGCGCGACGCGGCGTGGACGCGACGTCGCTGCGGAGCTGGCGCGAGATCCCGGCCGTGCCGACCGGCGCCTTCAAGGAGGTCGCGCTGCGCGGCTTTCCCGCCGAGCGCACCGTCAAGGTGTTCCGCACCAGCGGCACCGCCACCGATCGCCGCGGCGCGCTGCATCTCGACACGCTCGTGCTCTACGAGGCGTCGTTGCTGCCGAGCTTCCGGCGCGGCGTGTTGCCGGATCTCGCGCGCGGCGCTCGCGCCCGTCTGCGGATCCTCGCGCCCTCGCCCGCCGAGGTGCCCGACTCGTCGCTCTCGCACATGTTCGGCTGCGCGCTCGCTGCGTTCGGGGACGCCGGCAGCGGCTTCGACGTGCAGGGCGGCGAACTCCGCGTCGAGACGCTGTGGGCCGCGCTCGAACGCGCGATCGCCGAGCGGGCTGCCGTGGTGCTCTGCGGCACCGCGTTCGCGTTCGTGCACCTGCTCGACGCAGTGCAGGCACGCGGTGCGCGGCTCGCGCTTCCCGCCGGCTCACGCGTGCTCGAGACGGGCGGCTTCAAGGGACGCTCCCGCGAGATGCCGCAGGCGGAGCTCTACGCCGCGATCGAACGCGCGCTCGGCGTTCCCGCGACGCGCATCGTCAACCAGTACGGGATGTGCGAGCTCGGCTCGCAGTTCTACGACTCGGTGCTGCGCGAACCCGCTGCGCCGCGCCGCAAGCTCGCGCCGCCCTGGACCCGCGTGCGCCTCGTCGATCCCACGACGGGCGCGGACGCCGCCGACGGCGAGGTCGGCGTCGTCCACGTCTACGACCTCGCCAACACCGGCAGCGTGCTGGCGATCCAGACGGCGGACCTCGGACGC
>JALOQG010000465.1 GCA_025453505.1 Myxococcota bacterium
GCGATCGAAGCGCCCGTGCCGCGCGCCGCGCCGGTCACGATCGCGACCTTGCCGTCGAGCCGTCCCATCTTCGCCTTGCCTCCCGCGCAGTCCCCGACCGCGAGCATCAGCGGACCGCCGTCGTGCTCGCCTGATGCGTCAGCCGCCCGCCTCGGCGAGCGCGTGTGGATCGTGCGGCGGACCGTAGGTCCAGGTCGCGTCGTCGTGGAGCGTCAGCACGGCGGTCGGCGACGAACCGGACCCCGCGTCGACGCCTTCCTCGAAGACCAGGACCGAGATCGAGTGCACGGCGAGCACCGCGAGCATGTGGTTGCGCTCCGGCTCGGTGAGCGCGCTCGACGGCCGATCGAGCAACGCGAAGCGCGGCGCCGCGAGCAGCACGCGCGCCAGCGCCACGAGCTGCTGCTCGCCGAGCGAGAGCTGCTCGCCGCAGCTGTGTTCGACGTCGAGACCGCCGATGCAGTCCACGACCGAGCGCGCACCCACGGCCTGGAGCGCGGCGAGGATGCGCTCGTCCGAGACCGACTCCTGGTCCCACAGCCGTACCAGTACCTCGCGCAGCGTTCCGGGCGGCAGGTAGGGACGCTCGGTGACGAAGATCAGCCGCTCGCCCTTCGGCCGCGCGACCTGTCCCGAGCCGTGCGCCCACAGGCCCGCGAGTGTCCGGTACAGCGCCATGCGCGCGAGCGGATTGCCGACCACGAGTACGAGGCGTGTGCTCGCGGGAATCTCGAGGTTCAGGTCGCGCACGAGCGGTCGTCCGTCGTTCGTGCGCAGCTCGAGATTGCGGAACGCGAGGCGTTCGTCGTCGTCGCTGAACTCGATCGGGCTGCGCGGCGCGCCGTGGATGCGATCGATCGCCTCGGAGAGGCTCGACAGGCGACCGACCACCGCGGCGAAGCTCGAGATCTGCTGGAACTGTGTGATCACGATCGAGATCGCGCCGACCAGCGCCGAGAACGCCATCGCGGACTGCGTGATCACGCCGAACTCCACCTCGCCGCGGAAGTAGAGCGGGGCCACGATCAACGCCGGGATGATCTGGATCAGGTAGTTGTAGCCGGTGCTGAAGAAGCCGACCCGGCGGTTCAGCGCGATCATGCGCTTGGCGTTCTCGACCAGCGCATCGAGATGGCGCACGAGCCGCGTCGTGAGACGCTCCTCGCGGTGCAGCAGCGCCACCAGGTCCGCGTTCTCGCGCACGTGGATCAGGTCGGAGCGGAAGTCGGCCTCGCGGTCGGACTGCTGCGAGCTGAGATGCACCAGCGGCCGTGCCAGCCAGATCGTGAAGAGCGAGCCGAGCGCGGCGTACGCGATGGCGACGCCGAAGAGAGTCGGCGAGATCGACCACAGGACGCCCGAGAACGCGAGCGCCGTGAGCGCGCCGTTCGACAGCATCAGCACGAAGGAAAGCGTGGTGGTCGAGAAGGAGCGGATGTCCTCCGCGATGCGCTGGTCCGGATTCGAGACGCCGGCGTCGGCGCCGAGACGGAAGTAGACGTGATCCGCGAGATAACTGTGCACCATCAGATTGGTGAGCCACTTGCGCCAGAGCAGCCCGAGGCGCTCTTCCGCGAAGCGCTGGAGCACCGCGACGGCGGTCGAGACCGCGAAGACGACCATGTAGAGCACGCCGTAGCGGACGAAGCCGGACCACTCGCGAGCCTCGATCGAGGTCATGAAGTCGCGGCCGACGTAGGAGTTGACCACGTTCAATCCGTTGATCGCGAGCAGGCCCGCGAAGAGCGCGGCGGCCATCAGGCGCGCGCGGCCTCCGACCTCGCTCGTCATGAGCGTCCGGACGGCGCGTTGGAAACGCACCCAGGTGAGACGATCGATCCGGAGCGTCGTGTCGCTCATGGGCGCGGGCCACGATAGCGGCTCGGACGCGGGCGGCGTCGCGGATCTGTATCGTCGCGGCGTGCGCGGCCCCATTCTGCTCGCCGTCTCGATCGCGATCGTCGCAGGCGCGTGCGCCGACCTGCCCGACATCCCCGCCGCGCCGGTGGGCGCGGACGCGTCGCTCGCGGGCGGCGTCGTGCGCCGCGACCTGCGCTTCCCCTGCGGCGAGACCGAATGCGCCGCGTGGCTCTTCCTGCCGCCCGGACCGCGCGCACCGGTGGTCGTGATGGGCCACGGCTTCGCCGGCACGCGCGACGTCGCCCTGCCCGCCTTTGCGCTGCACCTCGCGCAGCACGGTCTCGCGGTGCTGGTCTTCGACTACCGCCACTTCGGCGCGAGCGGCGGTGCGCCGCGGCAGCTCGTCGATCCGGCGCGCCAGCTCGCGGACTGGCGCGCCGCGCTCGCGTTCGGACGCGGCCTCGACGGCGTCGATGGCGAACGCGTGGCGCTCTTCGGTACGTCGCTCGGCGCCGGACACGCGCTGATCGCGGCCGCCGACGACGCGGGCGGCGTGCGCGCCGTCGTGGCACAGGTCCCGCTCGTGGACAGCCGGCAGGAAGGCGACGCGACGTTCTACGGCGCCGGCTGGCTCGCGCGTCTGCTCTTGACCGGCTGGGCCGACCTCGCGAGCGAGACGCTCTTCGGCCGCACGATCGAGATGCCGGCGATCGCGCCCGCGGGCGGCTTCGGCATGATCGTGGACGACGCGGCGTGGACGGCGTTCTCGAGACTCGTGGAGCCCGGCTCGACGTACCGGAACGCGGTCGCCGCGCGCTCGCCCTTCACCTTCGACGACTGGAACCCGGCCCCGCGCGCCGCGGCGCTGCGCGTGCCGCTGCT
>JALOQG010000081.1 GCA_025453505.1 Myxococcota bacterium
ACGCCGGGTCCGCGCCGCGATCTGGTGCTCGTGAACGCGGCCGCGGCGCTCTGGATCGCGGGGACGTCGCCCGATCTCGCGGCTGGACTCGTCGCGGCGCGCGAGAGCATCGACACGGGCGCCGCGCGTGCGCGGCTCGCGGCGCTGGCCGACGCTTCGCAGCGTGCGGCGGAGAGTCCCAGGTGAGCGTGCTCGACCGCATCCTCGCGACGAAGCGCGACGAGATCGCCGCCGCACGGGCGCGCGTTCCGGCGGCGGAGCTCGCGCAGCGCGCCGAGGCGACGGATGAGCCGACGCGCG
Source organism: Myxococcota bacterium (assembly GCA_025453505.1). GTDB lineage: Bacteria > Myxococcota_A > UBA9160 > UBA9160 > PR03 > PR03. The sequence continues at coordinate 301 of JALOQG010000081.1, forward strand.
GCTTCCGGCGCGCCCTCGCCGAAGGGCCTCGCCCGCGCGTCGTCGCGGAGCTCAAGCGCCGCTCGCCGAGCAAGGGCGAGATCCGGCCCGACTTCGACCCGCTCGCTTGCGCGAAGGCCTACGCGGACGCGGGCGCCGCGGCGATCTCGGTGCTGACCGACGAGCACTACTTCGGCGGCTCGCTCTCCTACCTCGGCCTCGTGCGGCGTCAGGTCGGCGTGCCGCTCCTGCGCAAGGACTTCCTGATCGACGCCTACCAGGTGGACGAAGCGCGGGTCGCCGGGGCCGATGCGGTCTTGCTGATCGCGCGTGCGCTGGATCTGCCGCGGCTGCGCGGGTTGCGCGAACGCGCCGCCGCGCTCGGTCTCGATGCGCTCGTCGAGGTGCACGACGAGCGCGAGGTCGATCTCGCGCTGGCCGCCGGCGCGGATCTGGTCGGCATCAACAACCGCGATCTCGCCACCTTCACGACCGATCTCGCGACGACCGAGCGCCTCGCGCCGCGGCTCGCGGAGGCGGGGGTCGTCATCGTGGCGGAGAGCGGCATCTTCACGCACGGCGACGTGCGGCGGCTCGAGGCCGCCGGTGCGCACGCCGTGCTGGTGGGCGAGGCCCTGATGCGCGAGCCCGACGTGGGACGCGCACTGGCCAGACTGCGGGAGGCATCGTGACGGTCCGGGTGAAGTTCTGCGGCATCACGCATCCCGACGACGCGCGCGCGGCGGTCGACGCGGGTGCCGATCTGATCGGGCTCAACTTCGTGCCCGGCACACCACGCTTCTTGCAGCTCGCCGACGCCGAGGCGATCGCCGAGGCGGTCGCGGGCGCCGTCGAGCGCGTCGCGATCTTCCGCGACGCCGACGCGCACGACATCGAGCGCGTGCTGCGCCGCATCGAGGTCGAACGCGTGCAGCTCCACGGAGACGAGCCCGAGGAAGAAGTCGAGGCGATCGAACTTCCGACGATCAAGGCATTGCGCGGCGCCGACGAAGAGGCGGCTGCTCGCTATCCCGGTTCGATCCTGCTGCTCGACCACCCGACCGAAGGCGGCGGGCGCGGGCAGTCGTGGAAGTGGTCCGATGCGGGCGTGCTGATCGCACACGGCTACGACGTGATCCTCGCGGGCGGTCTCGATCCCGAGAGCGTGCAGGCCGCGATCGAGGGGGTCGGCGACGTGTTGCCCTGGGGCGTCGACGTAGCGACCGGCGTCGAAGGCGAAGGACGCCGCAAGGACGTCGCCAAGATGCGCGCCTTCGTCGAAGCGGTGCGCCGCGCCGAGGTCGGCGAATGAGCGCGGCGGCGTCGACTCCCGTTCCGGGACGCTTCGGTCCCTACGGCGGCCGCTATGCGTCCGAGACGCTGATGGCGGCGCTCGTCGAGCTCGAGGCGGCGTACCCTCGCATCACCGCCACGCCGGCGTTCCAGGCCGAGCTGAACGATCTGCTCGAGCACTACGCGGGGCGACCGACGCCGCTCTTCTTTGCGCGACGCACCACGGCGGAGCTCGGCGGCGCGAAGGTCTATCTGAAGCGTGAGGACCTCGCGCACACCGGCGCGCACAAGATCAACAATGTGCTCGGCCAGTGCCTGCTCGCGAAGCACATGGGCAAGCCGCGCATCATCGCCGAGACCGGCGCCGGCCAGCACGGCGTCGCGACGGCCACCGCCTGCGCGCTGCTCGGCCTGTGCTGCGAGGTCTACATGGGCGCGGAGGACGTCGAGCGCCAGGCGCCGAACGTGTTCCGCATGGAGCTGCTCGGCGCGCGCGTGAATCCGGTGACGTCCGGTTCGAAGACGCTGAAGGACGCCATCAACGAGGCGATGCGCGACTGGGTCACCAACGTCGAGAACACCTACTACTGCATCGGCTCGGTGATGGGTCCGCATCCGTACCCGACGATCGTGCGCGACTTCCAGCGCGTGATCGGGATCGAGGCGCGCCGCCAGATCCTGGAGAGAGAGCGCAAGCTGCCCGACGTGCTGGTCGCGTGCGTCGGCGGCGGCTCGAACGCGATGGGGCTCTTCCATCCGTTCCTCGACGACGCCGGTGTCCGCATGATCGGCGTCGAGCCGGCGGGCGAGGGCATCGGCACGGGCCGTCACGGCGCGACGCTCTGCGCGGGCGTGCCGGGCATCCTGCATGGCCAGAAGACGATCGTGCTGGCCGACGACGACGGGCAGATCTTCCCGGCGCACTCGATCTCGGCGGGCCTCGACTATCCGGGCGTCGGGCCCGAGCACGCGTGGCTGCGCGACAGCCTGCGCGCCGAATACGTCGCGGTGACGGACGAAGAGGCGCTCGACTCCTACGTCTGGCTCTCGCGGACGGAGGGCATCATCCCGGCGCTCGAGTCGTCGCACGCGATCGCCCACGTACGCAAGCTGGCCCCGACACTTCCGAAGGACGCCATCGTCCTGGTCAACCTCTCGGGCCGCGGCGACAAGGACGCGCCGACGGTGCGGCAGATCCTGGAAGAGCGGAAGAGCGGGGCCACCTGATGGGACGCCTCGGCGAACGACTGGCGGCCCTGCGCGCACGCGGCGAGAAGGCGCTGATCCCGTTCATCACGGCCGGCGATCCCGATCTCGGCGTCACGGAAGCGCTGCTCCTCGCGCTCGCCGACGCAGGCGCCGACGCGATCGAGATCGGCATCCCGTTCTCGGATCCGACGGCCGACGGGCCCACGATCCAGCGCTCGAGCGAACGCGCCTTGCGCGGCGGCGTCACGCTGCGCCGCGTGCTCGGCATGGTGAAGGCGTTGCGGCCGCGGCTCGACGTGCCGCTGATCCTGATGGGCTACACCAACTCGTTCCTGACGATGGGCGAGCGCCACTTCCCGGAGGCGGCGCGCGAGGCCGGCGTGGACGGCGTCATCACCGTCGACTGCCCGCCGGAGGAAGAGCCCGCCTACTTCGACGCGCTCGACGCCTGCGGCGTGGACGCCGTGCTGCTCGTCGCACCGACGACGACCGACGAGCGGCTCGCGATGCTGGCGAAGCGGACGCGCGGCTTCCTCTACTACGTGTCGCTGACCGGCGTCACGAGCGCGCGCACGACGCTGCCGCCGCATCTCGAAGAGAACCTGGCGCGCATCCGCAAGGTCGCGAGCGTGCCGGTGTGCGTCGGCTTCGGCATCTCGACGCCCGAACAGGCCACGGCGATCGCGAAGTACGCCGACGGCGTCGTCGTCGGCTCCGCGCTCGTCGATCGCATCGGCCGCGCGAAGAGCCGCGAAGAAGCCGTCACCGAGGCCACGACCTTCGTGGCGTCGCTGAAGGCCGCGCTCCGCTGAGCGTCCGCATCCTCGGTCCGGGCGACGAGGCGCTCGTCGCGGCCTTCTGCGAGCGCCATCCCGACACGACGCTCTTCTTCCAGAACAACGTCGCGGCGGCGGGACTCGTCGATGACGGTGCGCCGTATTCGGGCAGGTACGCCGCGGCGTTCGCGGAAGGCGGCATCACGGCGCTCGTGGCGCACACGTGGAACGGCAACGTGATCGTCGAGGCGCCCGTGCACGCCGAGGCGGTCGCGCGCGCGGCGATCGCGGCGAGCGGCCGGGACGTCGCCGGGCTGGTGGGCCCGTACGCGCAGATCGTCGCGCTGCGGAACGCACTCGGGCTCGACGCCACGCCCGCCACGATGGACTCGCCCGACGAGCTGTTCGCGGTGTCGCTCGCGGATCTCCGCGTGCCGGAGCCGATCGCGCGAGGTGCTTGGATCTGGCGCGTTCCGCGGACCGACGAACTCGATCTGCTGGCCGAGTGGCGCGCGGGCTATCGAGTCGAGCTGATGGGCGAGGCGGCGGGACCGCAGCTCGCCGCGCGTGCGCTCGAGGAGATCGAGCGGAATCAGTCGGCCGATCGGAATTTCGTGCTCGAAGTCGACGAGGCGCTCGTCGCGTACGCCGGCTACAACGCAGCGACGCCACGGTGTGTGCAGATCGGCGGCGTCTGGACGCCGCCGCCGCTGCGCGGGCGCGGCTACGCGCGCGCCGCGGTGGCGGGCGCGCTGATCGCGGCACGCGCGCGCGGCGTCGAGCGATCGATCCTCTTCACCGGCATCCACAATCGCGCCGCACGAGCCGCTTACCGCGCGCTCGGCTACGAACGCATCGGCGACTACGGCCTCGTGCTCTTCACCGCGCCTCAGCCCCTGACGGCCTCGACCACGCGCAGGTAGTTCGTCGCGAGGATCTTCTGGATCCGCTCGGGGGTCCAGCGCCGGCGCAGCATGTGTTCGACGAGGCGGGGCAGGTCGAGCGGGCTCTTGAGATCGCGCGGCGGGCAGATCGCGCCGTCCCAGTCGGAGCCGAGCGAGGCGAAGTCCTCGCCGACCGTGTTCACGATGTGCTCGAGATGGCGGACCACCGATTCGCTCCTGCCGCCGAGCCACGCGTCGCCGAGGAAGCTCGACTGGTACATGACCCCGATCGTGCCGCCCGAGTCGGCGATCGCGCGCAGTTGCTCGTCGTCGAGATTGCGCCAGTGGGGCGTGACGCCGGTGACGCCGGTGTGCGTGACGATCAGCGGCAGCGAGCGATCGTGGACCGCGATCGCGTCGAAGAAACCCTCGCGGTTGATGTGCGCGAGGTCGACGAGGATGCGCTTCTCGTCGAGACGCCGCACGAAGTCCTTGCCGAACGTCGAGAGTCCCTCGCCGCGCCGCGCGCCGGCCGCCGGCGAGGAGGTGACGCCGATGCGTGACGACGAGAGGTGGACGATCGTGATGCGCACGATCAGGTCGTCGGGAATCCGGTCGAGCGCGCCGAGCTCGCAGTCGAGCGCGTTGCCGCCCTGGATGCCGAGGAAGGCCGCGTGCCGGCCCGCCGCGACGGCCGCGCGGTACTCGCGCACGTTGCGGACGACCTGGAATTCGTCGGGCACGCTCTCGAAGATCCCCTGCAGCCGGCGGATGTTCTCGATGCACGCGTACGCGCGGCCTTCGGGTCCGCGCAGCGGATTGGTCGTGATCACCCAGATGGCGCCGGTCATGCGCGCCTCGCGCACGCGCGGCAGATCCACCATCGAGAGGAAGCGCGCGCCGGTGATCCCGTCGCCGTGCCGCGCGCGCAGGTCGTAGCGAAGGATCCGGTTCCAGATGAACGAGTCGACGTGCAGATCGATCGACTCGCTGGCGAGGTAGACCTCGACGGCTTCGCGCGAGATACCGAGCGAGCGGGCCCAGCCGGCCGGGTCGTTCGCGAGATGGCGGGTGGCGAGGGGACGCATGGCGGGGCAGGGTACCGGCCGGACGGGAGGATGCACCGTGCGCGAGTGGGCCTTCGCCGGGACCGTGGAGATCGCCTCGGCGCTGCGTCGCAAGGAGGTTGACTCGCTCGCGCTGCTCGACCACTTCCTCGCGCGCTGCGAGCACCACAACGGACGCTTGAACGCGATCGTCGCGTGGGACGTCGAGGCGGCGCGCGCCCGCGCCCGCGCGGCGGACACGGCGCTCGCGCACGGCGAGAGCTGGGGTCCGCTGCACGGCGTGCCCATGACGATCAAGGACTCGATCGAGGTCGCCGGGATGCCGACGACTTCGGGCGCGCCCGAGCTGCGCGAGCACCGTCCCGCCGAACACGCGCCGGCTGCGCAGCGCGCGATCGACGCGGGCGCGATCGTGTTCGGCAAGACGAACCTCCCGCTCTACGCGGGCGACTTCCAGTCGTACAACGCCGTTCATGGCCAGACGAACAACCCGTGGGATCTCGCGCGCGTGCCCGGCGGTTCGAGCGGCGGCGCCGCCGCGGCGCTCGCTGCGGGACTCACGGGGTTCGAGATCGGCAGCGACATCGGCGGCTCGCTCCGCAATCCCGCGCACTTCTGCGGCGTGTACGCGCTCAAGCCGAGCTACGGCATCGTTCCGCAGCGCGGGCACATTCCCGGTCCGCCGGGCACGCGCGCCGAGGCCGACATCGCAGTACTCGGTCCGATGGGTCGCGACGTCGCCGATCTCGCGCTCGGGCTCGACGTGCTCGCAGGCGCCGAGGGATCCGACGCGAAGGCCTGGCGGCTCGCGCTTCCGCCCCCTCGTCACGAGCGGCTGCGCGACTTCCGCGTCGGCGTGTGGCTCGATCATCCGCTCTGCCCGATCGACGCGGAGGTCGGCGAGCGGCTGCAGGGCGCGGTCGACGCGATCGCGCGCGCCGGCGCGCGCATCGACGCGACGGCGAGACCGGTGGACGGTGCCGAGACCTTCTCGGTGTACCTGCGCCTGCTCTTCGGCGTGCTCGGGAACGGCTTCCCGCCCGCGGTGCTCGCCGGCTTCGACGCGGCGCTGCCGGGTCTCGCGGATGCGGCGGGCACGCAGCCCGACATGGTGCGGGGCGTCTCGCAGCGGCACCGCGACTGGGTCGTCACCGACGAACGGCGCCAGCGGATGCGTCTCGCCTGGGACGCGTACTTCGCCGACCACGACGTGCTACTCGCGCCGGTGATGCCGACGGTCGCGTTCCCGCACGATCACAGCGAGTACACGACGCGCACGATCGCCGTGAACGGGATGCCGCAGCCCTACATCCACCAGCTCTTCTGGGCGGGTCTGACCAACGTCGTGTATCTGCCGGCCGTCGCGGCGCCGGTCGGGCTCGCGCGCAGCGGGCTGCCGGTCGGGATCCAGATCGCGGCGCCGTACCTCGAAGACCGGACGGCGATCCGCTTCGCGGCGCTGCTCGCGGACGAGATCGGCGGCTTCGTCGCGCCGCCGGGCTTCGATTGAGCTGGACGGACGACCACGCGCGGCTCGAAGCGATCGCGCGCGCGATCGAGCCGAGCGTGCGGCTCGTCCCGAAGGAAGGCCGCTTCTGGCGCGCGGTCGGCGTGCTCGCCGCGGGCGCGACGCTCGGCGGGATCGGGCTGCGCACCTTTCTCGAGGACTACGCCACCGCGATCGGTCCGCTGCAGGGCTATCCGCGCCACTGGAGCGCTGCGCACGTGGAGTCGCTCCTCGTCCACGAGGCGCGTCACACGCGCCAGGCGCGCTGGTGCGGGCTCGGCCTGCACCCGTGGCTCGGCGTTCCGGTGTTCGCGGCGCTGTATCTGGCGCTTCCGTTTCCGTCGGGCGCCGCGCTGCTGCGCTTCTGGTTCGAACTCGACGCCGATCGCGCGGCGTGGCGGCACGCGCTCGCCTGCGGCGCGACGCCCGAGCAAGTGCGGGCGCGTGCCGCCGCGTTCGCGGCGCGCGTGTGCTCGGGCCACTACGGCTGGCCGATCCCGCGGCGCATGGGCGTCACCTGGTTCGCACGTGCCGCGGAACGCGCGATCGCCGCACACGCAGCGTGCGCTCCGTCAGGTCGCTTTGTCTGACGCGATGTCGTGTCGGGAGGTCGTCGCGAGCGCTCCCGCTTCGAAGCGCGCGACGAGGTAGCCGGGCGCCTCCTCGCCGCGCACGTCGGTCTGGCCGAGGGAAGGGGCGGCGAGCAGCGCGATGCGTCCGGAGTCGGAGCGCAGCGCGCCGAACGGCAGCGATCGCAACGCGCCGCCGCTGCGGTCCAGATCCATGCCATGGCCGCGATGCACGTGGCCGCTGAAGACGGCGAGCGGCGTGCGTGCGGCGAGAATCGTTCGCACGAGCGGCGCGGGATTGCGGAAGAAGACGCCGCGACGCAGGCCACTGCGGCGCAAGCGCCGCTCGAAGGCGACGCGCGCTTCGAGATCGTCCCCGTGCGGCGGCGCGAGTCGCTCGATGCGGTCCTCGACGCGGCCGCGCTCGGGCGGGTGCAGCAGCGGTGCGTGGAGGAAGAGCGCGGCGCCGCGCCCCGCCGTAGCGGCGGCGGCGAGCGCGTTCTCGATGGCCGCGATCTGCGTGTCGTGCAGGCCCTCGAGATCGGGATGGCTCCAGGTGGTCGGCAGCGCACGGGCGAGCAGGGCGAGGCGTCCCGGTTCGAGCGAGCGCCAGCGCGGGAGCAGGTCGCGCCCCGTCGAGGCGAAGACGAGATCGAGCGAGCCGAGCGAAGCGGTCCCGTCCGTGGCCGGCGCGACGTGCAGCAGGTGCTGCGCGAGTCCACTGCGGCCGCTCCGCTCGCGCGTCCGCAACGCGTCGAGATCGAGCGGTCGGAACGGGAACGGATCCCAGAGGCCGGCCCGGCGCAGCAGTGCGGGGGTCCGCTCGCGCGGGATGCCGAGCTCGTCGAGTCCGTAGGTGCGCGGCCGCCACGGGTGGAGGCGGAAGTCGTGATTGCCGGGAATCGCGAAGCTCGGCACGCGCAGCGACGCCAGCGCCTCGATCAGCGCGGGCACGTTCGACTCTGCGAGGTGTCCGGACACGCGCGCGCGGGGGTGCTGGTAGACGTGATCGACGAGGTCGCCGCCCAGTACCAGCGCGTCGAGTGCGCCGCGCGCCGCGCGCGCGTTCAACGTTGCGACGAGCCGGTCGAGATGCGTGCGCGGATGCAGGAAGCGAACGGCCAGATCGGGCGCGTGACGCGCGATCGCGTCGGCGACCGCGTCCCAGATCGCGGCGAGGTGCAGGTCGGTCGCGAATGCGACGTGCAGCGCCGCGGCGCCGTCCGCCCGCGTGGCGATCGCGCGCGAGCGCAGCGTCGCGTCGCCGCGCACGAGGTCGAAGACGCGCGCGCGCGCCGGCGCGCGCGGGGTGAGATCGCCTTCGGCGCGCAGCCGCACGCGCGTGCGTGCGAGGCTCGCGACGTCCGGCAGGCGCAGCGCCTCGTCCGCCCGCGCCTCGAGTTCGGGCGGCGCAGCGCCGATCGCGCCGAGTGCGAGCGGAACGTGCGCGCCGTCGCCGACGCCGCGGAGCGCCAGCCCCGCGCACCACACGCGGAGCGCCGCGGACTCGCGCGGGTCGTGCACGACGAGCAGATCGACGTCGCGCGCGCCGGGATCGAGCAGCGCAGGCGCGCACGGCGCGGGCCACAGGATCCACGACAGGCACGGCGGCATGAAGCCGAGGGTCCCCGAAGCGGAGCGTCGCGGCTACTTCGTGCGCTTGGCCTCGAGGAAGCCGAAGACGTGCGCGAGCCGGGTCATCGTGTAGAAGCCGCGGACCAGCGAGCGCCGCGGCCAGATCACGAGGAAGCGCGGCTGCCAACGATCCGCTCCGAGAGGCGGCCGAAGCCGATGAACTCGCCGGCGTCCGGCACTGCGTACGGGCCGAAGGTCGCGTAGCGGAAGCCCTCGTCGCCGAGCGCTTCGATCGCGGTCAGCACGACGAGCTCGTTCACGCCCTTCGGCGCGTCGGGATGGCGCATGAGATGACAGAAGTGCCAGCCCTCGTTGCCGTACACCGGGTGCGCGACCAGCAACGACCAGATCGTGTCGCTCGACTTGGGGTCGAAGACCGCGAAGAAGCGCTTCTCCTCCGCGCGGCGCCAGAGGTCGATCTCGAGGATGTGCGCCTGCGTGTGGCGCGAGCGCTCCTTCCACTCCGCGACCAGCGCCTCGGCGGCAGTGCGGAACTCGGGCGGCAGGTGCGCGGGATCGGCCGGCAGCACGGTGCCCGTGACACCGGATCGCATCAGGCGCCGCGCGTAGACGCGGAGCTTCTTCGCGCTGCCGCCGACCGGTTCGTAGCTGACGGGGTCGAGTTCCGGCTCGCCGGTGATCTGCGCGGCGGCGGCGCCGCACGCGGCCGCCGCACGCGCGAACTCCTCGGAGGCGCAGAAGCCGACCACGCCGCGGCGCAGCGCGGCGCGGCTCTCGAAGAATTCGCGCGTCACCTCGGCGAGTCGATCGGGCGGCG
>JALOQG010000466.1 GCA_025453505.1 Myxococcota bacterium
AACGCGGTGAGCATCGTCCACTTGTGCGCTTCGACGGCGTGGCGCCGGGCGAGGCTGCGGCCGCGCAGCAGGAGCAGCGTCGCCGTGGCGTTGAGCGTCGCGTTGACCGCGGGCAGGAACGAGAGGTCCACCTTCGTCGTCTAGCGCGCGGGCGCCGGCGGCGCGAGCGTCTCCGCGCCAGCGCGCTCCGGCAGCGCGCGCGCGAGCCCGATCGTCGCGACGAGCAGAAGGCTCGCGAGCGCGAACGGCCCCGGCACGGCGGCGTCGTAGAGCATTCCCGCCGCCAGCGGACCGATCACGCGCGCCAGCGACCCGCTCGACTGGAACGCGCCCATCACGGAGCCGCGCTCGGAGACCGCCGCCGCGATCGACGTCATGCCGAGCAGCGAAGGCTGCACCACCGCACGCCCGACCGCCGACACCGCAAGCGGCACCAGCAGCCATGCGATCGTCGGCATCGCGGGCAGCAGCAGGAACGAGCCCGCGAGCAGCGCGCAGCCCGCGATCACCAGCGTGCGCTCCGAGAAGCGCGCCGCGAGCGCCTTCATGCCGCCGCCCTGCACGCCGCCCATCAGCACCGCCATGGCGACCAGGATCCAGGCGACCTGGCGCGCGTCGTAACCAAAGCGGTCCAGCAGGAAGAACGCGAAGATCGTTTCGAGCTGCGTCACCGCCGTCGAGAAGAGCAGGTTCGCGGCGCAGAGCCGGCGCACCAGCGGATCGCGCAGCACGCGTCCGCGCGATGCGGCCGGGGTCGCGATCGACGCGGCCTGGGCCTCGACCGGGCGTGACTCGCGCAGCGACGCGAAGGCGTGCGCGAGGTTCGCGAAGCCGAGGCCCGCCGCGACGAGCAGCGGGACCGCGTATCCGTACGGCGCGAGCAGACCGCCGATCGCCGGTCCGAGCACGAAGCCGACGCCGAACGACGCGCCGAGCATGCCCATCCAACGGGTGCGTTCGCTCTCGTCGGTGACGTCGGCGATGTAGGCCGACGCGACGCTGATGTTCGCCGCGAACGCACCGCCGAGAATGCGCGCCGCGAAGAGCCACGGCAGCGACGGCGCGAGCCCGAGCGCCAGCAGCGAGAACGCCGTACCGGCGATCGTCGCGAGCAGCACCGGCCGCCGGCCGACGCGATCCGACAGGCGCCCCCAGAGCGGCGCGAACACGAACTGCGCGGCCGCGTGCCCGGTCAGCAGCAATCCCAGCAGCGAGGCGCTCGCGCCGAACTCGCGCGCGTAGAACGGCAGCACCGGCATCACGATGCCGAAGCCGATGAGATCGACGATCACGACGCCGAAGAGAACGGCGAGCGGCGGGCGGGAGGGCGATCGATCCGGAATGGCGGGCCTCGACGGCCGGAGTTCTAGAGCCGCGTGAGGAGGTCGACGTTCATCGCGACGAAGAGCGAGAAGAGATACGCGAGCGACACGCGGAACACGCGCCGCGCGGCTTCCGGCGTCCGTTCGCGCAGCAGCTGCAGCGTCGAGAAGACGAACCACGCGTTCATCCCGAGCGCGACGGCGCCGTAGACGGGGCCGAGCAGGCCGAGCGCCACGGGCGCGAGCGTCACGGGCACGAGTCCGATCGTGTAGGCGAGCATGCGGCGGCGCGTCGGGTGGTCGCCGATCACGCTCGGCAGCATCGGGATGCCGGCCGCCTCGTAGTCGGCCTTGCGATACAGCGCGATCGCCCACACGTGCGGCGGCTGCCAGAAGAACACGATCGCGAAGAGCGAGAGCCCCACGGCGCCGACGCTTCCGTTGACGGCGGCGTCGGCGATCAGCGGCGCCGCGGCGCCGGCCGCGCCGCCGATCACGGCGTTCCAGGCCGAGCGCGGCTTCAGCCAGATCGTGTAGACGAAGACGTAGAAGAGGATGCTCGCGACGCCGAGCCAGGCGGCCGCGGAGCCCGCGACGGCGCCGAGCAGCGCGGTCGACGCGACGCCGAGCGCGAGGCCGAAGACGAGCGCGTCACGCGGTGCGATGCGGCCCGCCGGCAGCGGCCGCTCGCGGGTGCGCTCCATGAGCGCGTCCTTGTCGCGCTCGATGTAGGCGTTGAGCGTATTCGCCGAGGCGGCCGCGAGCAGGATGCCGACCAGCACCAGCGCGCCGAAGGCGAGCGAGACGGACGTCGCGCCCCCGGTCGCAGCCATGCCGAACACCGGCACGCCTGTGAAGAGCACGAGCGGCAGCAGCCGCGGCTTGGTGAGATCCACGTAGGAGCGGACCGACGAGAGCCGGCCGGTGGGTGCGTCGGGACTTGCCAGGGGGTGCGCCAACTCTGTGACCTGTCGAAGGTTCGGAGCGCGCGGATCGATAACACAGGGCGTCCGGAGGGTCGACCCGGAGACGCCTCGCTGCGATCGTGGTCCACGTGACCGCATTCGAGATCTCGCTGGTGCTCTCGTCCGCGCTGCTGCACGCGCTGTGGAGCGCGTCGATCAAGGGCAGCCGCAGCCCGCTCGGCTTCAATCTGCTGCAGCTCGCGCCGCCGCTCGTCGCGGCGTGTCTACTCCCGATCTGGATCTCGCCGGCCGCGATCCCGCTCGAGGTGTGGGGCATCGTCGCCGGCACGGGGATCTTCCACGGGCTCTACTTCTACTGGTTCGCGCGCGCGCTCGAGACCGGCGCGCTGTCGGTGGTCTATCCGATCGCACGCTCGGCGCCGGCGTTCCTGCCGCTCGTCGCGATCCCGCTGCTCGGCGAGACGCTCTCGCTGCGCGGCGGCGCGACGGATTCCAGACGCGGGGGCTCGCACGCGGCGCGTCGCGCGGCGTCGGGTTCGCCATGCTGACGCTGGCGGCGTCGGTCGGGTATTCGATCTGCGACAAGGCGGCGATGGCGCGGCTCGCCGTCGCGCCGTGGGACGCGTCGATCCCTCCCGCGGCCGTCTACTACGTGCTGCTCTGCGCATCGGGCGCGATCGTGTTCGTGCCGCTGGCGCTGCGCCGCGTGTCGTTCGGCGACTTGCGCGCCCTCGCGCGGACCGAGATGCGCACCGCGTGCTTCGCCGCCGTGATCGGCTTCGTCGGCTACGGCCTGATCCTGCAGGCACTGCGCACCGCGCCGGTCTCCTACGTCGTCGCCACGCGCCAGAGCAGCGTGCTCTTCGCGATCGCGATCGCCGCGCTGCGCTGGCGCGAGCGTCCGACGCGACTGCACGTGCTCGGCGCGGTCGCGACCGTGATCGGTGTCGCGCTGGTGGCCGAGTGATCGAACGGTTCGCGATCCGCGTCGCGGGATGGCTCGTGGCGCTCGCGCTGCGCGCGCTCGGCGCGACGTGGCGGATCGAGCGGCACGGCGACGATCCGCTCGAACGCGACGCGCCCTTCCTCGGCACGATCTGGCACGCCGGTCTCTTCTGCGCGGCGCACCGCTTCCGCGACCGCGGCATCGCGATCGCGGTCTCGCAGTCGCGCGACGGCAATCGCATCGACGCCGTACTGATGCAACTCGGCTTCGGCGCCTCACCGCGCGGCTCGAGTTCGCGTGGCGGCGTCGCGGCCCTCGCGGGCCTGATCCGCACCGCGCGCGAAGGCCGTTCGCTGGGCCTGCTCTGCGATGGCCCGCGCGGCCCCGCGCGCATCTGCAAGCCCGGCGTCGTCGCGACGGCGCGCGCCACCGGCCTTCCGATCTTTCCGATCGGCGTCGCCGCCCGCCCCGCGCTGCGCTTCCGAAGCTGGGACCGCACCTTCCTGCCCCTGCCCTTCGCCCGCGTCGTGTGGGACTACGCGCCGTCCCTGACGATCCCGCGCGACCTCCCGCGCGAAGAAGTCGAGCAGTGGCGCGAACGCATCGAACGAGAAATCCAAGCCGCCCAATCCCGCGCCGAATCCCGTCTCCACCTCTGACGACCAACCCCCTGGCGCGGGGAGCGGACGGTCCCTGCAGCGAAGCGCGTGGGGGATGGGGGGCCTGACCCCGCGACGCCCCTCGCACCCGAGACCTCCGCAACACCGAGCCAGCCCGCGCCAGCACCATCGCCCCCACGCGCGCAGCGAAGCGACCGTCCACTCCCCGCGCAAGCATCGAGGCCCGCGGACCTATCTCCGAACGCGCTCGACGATCTCGGCAATCCAGGCGCCGATGTCGGGGTGCTCCGTGAGCCCGGCCTTCTCGAGGCGGCGGCAAGCGATCGCCTCGACCTCCGCGACGGTCCCCGCCGCGAGCGCCTCGCGCGCGTCGGCGGCGACTTCGCCGGAGTCGAGCGCGCGGACGATCTCCTTCACGACCGGCACGGCGCGCGGCGTGCCGGAAAGTTCGCCGATGCCGAGCCCGACGAGCAGCGGGACCGCCAGCGCATTGCTCGCCATCTCGCCGCACACCGAAACCGGAATGCCGGCGCGTTCCGCCGCACGCACGCTGGAGTCGATCAGCGTCAGCACGGCCGGGTGCAGCGGGCGGAACAGGTGCGCAATCGCCTCGTTGCCGCGATCCACCGCGAGCGTGTACTGCGTCAGGTCGTTGGTGCCGATGCTGAAGAAGTCGCACTCGCGCGCCAGCGCATCGGCGATCAGCGCCGCCGACGGCAC
>JALOQG010000467.1 GCA_025453505.1 Myxococcota bacterium
GAAGCCGCCGGGCGCCACGACCGCGACCGAGCGCGCCGTGGCTTCCGCCCGCACGCGCGCGGCGCCTTCGGGAAGCTGTTGCGCGTGGCGTTCATAAAGACGCGCGATCGCGTCGCCGAGGCGATCCGGGGCGAAGAGCTCGACATGGGTCCAGCGTCCGCCGGTGTCCGTCTCGATGAGCGACATCTCGTGAATCTCGGTCGCGCCGAAGTCCGCGAGGTGCGCCTCGCGCAGCCCCGCGACCGCCGTCACCTGCCGGCTCAGCACGAGCGCGTCGCCGAGCGTCGCGAGCGTCTCGCGCCGGAACTCGATCCGTTCGGCGCGAAGCGCGGAGCGCCAGGTCGCGAGCATCTCGCGCCGGCCGTACGTGGCCCCGCTCGGGTGGTGCACGACGCGCAGCGCGTCGTCGAAGAAGGCGGGGAGCGCGTCTGCGTCACGCGCTTCGAGTGCGCCGACGAAACGCTCGACGCTCGCGGTCGCGGCGTTCGCCCGCACGCGGCGACGGGCAGACGGTGCGCCCGCGACCCGTGCGTCGAAGCGCGCGAGCATTTCGGCCTGTTGCTCCGGCTCGAAGACCTCGACGCGCGCGAGGCGCCCGTCGGCTGCGAAGACGAAGAGCTCGAGCACGTGATTCTCGAACGATCCGCCGCTCTCGCGGCCGGTCCCGAGATACGTCGTCCGCCTCGCCAGCCGGTTCGCATCGAGCGCGAGAACCTCGTCGAAGCGGGCCGCGTTGTCGGGCGAGAGCGCGAGCTGCGCGCGCCACTGCGCGACGAGCTCCGCCGCGCTTCGCGCAGACCAGGTGTTGAAGAGGCGGTGATCGACGACCTTCAGGTCCGGCGCGTATGTCGCTGCCAGGCGATCGGGATCGGTGGGCCCGTTCAGCGCAGCCACCGCGCGCGCGATGGCCTCGCCGCACGCGCGCTCCGCGCCTTCGGGAAGCTGCGCGGCCCAGCGCTCGTACAGACGCACGACCGCGTCGGAGAGGCGATCCGAGGCGAAGATCTCGATCGCGATCGCCCGACCGCTCGCTCCGGCCTCGGTGAGGATGAACTCCTCGCGTTCGTAGGCGCCGACGTCGTAGCGGGCGCTCGTCGCACCGCTCGCGGCGACACGGCGATGTGCCAGGACGAGGCGCTCGCCGAGCGTCGCAATCGGCTCGAAGTGCAGCACCGGGTCGCGCGACTGCGCGAGCCGGAGCAGCGAGCGAAGGTGTCCGTCGCGGCCGTAGCTGGCGCCGGTCGGGTGCGCGATCACCGCGAGCGACGTGTCGAACTCCGCCACCCAGGCGGCGGCATCGCCCGCGGCGAAGGCGGCCTCGAAGCGCGCGATGCCGGCAGAGGCCTCGTTGGCTTGCACGCGGCGGCGCGCGGGCGCCGCGTCGCCGGAGTGCGCGTCGAAGCGCGCGAGCGCTTCGGCTTCGCGATCGGCGTCGAACCACTCGCCGCGCGCGAGCTTCCCCTCTGCGTCGGTCACGAAGAGCGAGAGGAAGGGCCGCTCGTAGACGCCGCCGCCGGCGCGGGCGGTTCCCGTGTGCAGGACGCGCAAGAGCTGTGCGTTGGGGCCGAGCGCGACGACGTCGAGCTGCCGGAACTCGACGTCGTCCGCGACCTGCCGCAGCGCGCGCAGATGCTCGACGTACGCCGCCGCGCCGCGCAGCGACCAGTTGCCGAGATGGCGGTGGTCGATGCCGACGAAGTCGCTGGCGAGCACCGCCGCGAGCCGCTGTTCCGGATCGCCGCTCGACCAGCCGATCGCGGCCACCGACCGCGCCGCCATCACGGCGCGCGCGCGCTCGGGACCGTCGGGCAGCCCCTCCGCGTAGCGCTCGTAGAGACGCACGACGGCGTCGCCGAGCTTGTCCTCGCCGAAGATCTCGATGTGCCGCGCGCTGCCCTGCGCGTCGGCCTCGATCAGGAGCAGGTACGGCACTTCGGTCGCGCCGACCGGGACGCCATGGACGGTCGAGCCGGTGGCCGTGCTGCGCATGCGGCAGAGCCCGAGTGAGTCGCCGAGCGAGGCCAGCGGCTCGTGCGCGAACGCGCTGTCCATCGAGTCCTCGATGATGGCTCGAACCCGCTCGACGATCGCGTCGTATCCGTACGTGATTCCGAACTGGTGATCGATGATCTCGATGTCGCGCCGGTACAGGGCTTCGACCGCGCGTGCGTCGCGCGCGGCGACGGCGGCCTCGGCACGCCGCATCTCCTCGAACGCGAAGTTCGGCCGCACCGGGCGCCGGCGCGGGGCGTGAGCGCCACGCGGCGCGGCTGTCGCGGCCGGCGTCGCGACGGGAGCCGCCGCGTGCGCCGCGCGCTCCGCGAGCAGCGTCGCTCCCTTCGCCTGCCAGAGCTCCTTCGCGCGACCTTCCTCGGCATCGGCCTCGCGGCCGCGGCCGGCAGCGCGCAGCGCCGCGGCGAGCGCGAGGCGCGCGTCGGCGTGATCGAGCAGCGCGTCGGTCGCAGCGGCCAGCTCGACGGCCTTGCTCGCGAACGCGACGGCTTCCGCGTGCTCGCCGCGCCTCGCGAGCGCCTCGGCCCGCACGCCGCGCCAGGCGATCGCCGCCTTGAGGTCGTCTCCCGCGAGCGACTCGCTCTCGTGCGACAGCGTCTCGGCTTCGGCGACGCGACCCAGCGCGAGGAGCGCCCGCGCGAGCAGCGCAGCGGCGCGGGCGGCGTCGATGCCGAGGCCGAGATCGCGAAGGCCCTCGTAGGCGCCGCGCAAGTTG
>JALOQG010000468.1 GCA_025453505.1 Myxococcota bacterium
GGTGGAGATGGCATGGCACTCGCGCGCACTGCAGGCCTGCTCGATCGGCTGGCTCGTCGCGACGGTCTGGAGTCTCGGAGCGTTCTGACCGGAACCCTCAGAACATCGGGTAGAGCAACGTCACCACGGCGCCCATCGCGAGCATCGGGCCGAACCCGAAGGGTGTCGCGGCGCCGCGCCGCGCCACGATCCAGGCGATGCCGAAGACGAGACCGATCGCGGACGCCGCGACGATCGTCTGCACCACGCCGAGCGGGCCGAGAAAGGCGCCGATCATCGCGAGCAGCTTCACGTCGCCGAAGCCCATGCCCGGGAACCAGGTCCAGTAGTCGAGTGAACCCGGGCGCGGGAATGCGTCGTCGTCGCCCGGCCAGTGTTCGAAGCGGCGCCCCATCACCGCGCACAGCCGCGCATGCGCGAATCCGACGATCCACAGCAGCCCGCCGCCGAGCAACCCGCCGCTGCCCGCGTGAAGCCAGGCTGCGCGCGCGTCGGCGCCGCTCCACACTTGCAGGGCAGGCGCGAGCGTCAGACCCAGCGCGAGCCCGCCCAGCGAGATCTCGTCCGGGATGATGCGGTGGTCCGCGTCGATCGCCGCCGCGGCGAAGAGCGCCGCCGCGAAGCCCATCCACATCCAGGCGAGCGGCGACGGCCCGAAACGCTGCGCGATCAAGGCGAAGAGTACGGCGGTCGCGACTTCGACCAGCGGATAGCGCGCCGAGATCGGCAGACCGCAGTCGCGACAGCGGCCGCGCAGCCACAGCCAGCCCAGGACCGGCACGTTGTGCCACGGCCGGATCGCCTTGCCGCAGGCGGGGCACCGCGATCCGGGCGACACGACCGACTCGCCACGCGGCAGGCGATGGATCACCACGTTCAGGAACGACCCGACGAGCGAGCCGATCACGAACGCGAGCGCAGTGAAGACGCGCGGCTCCACGATGGCACCCTAGCAGTCAGCGGAAATCGCGGCGCTCGAAGATCCAGGTCGCGGCGAGCAGCACGAGAGTCGCGTAGCCCGCCGCGTACGCGAGCGGCAGCAGCACGTCGGAACTCGCGACGACGAGCCCTCGCGCGGCGTGCGTCGTCAGGTCGAAGGCCGAGAGATCCGGCAGCGTGCGATACAGCGCTTCCGTGAAGCGCCGCACCCCGTCGGACTCCGCTTGCTGGCCGATCGCGCGCAGATCACGCGAGAGCCGGCCGATGATCCACAGGCCCGCCGTGAAGAGCGACGCGAGCATCGGCGTCGTGAACGCCGAGAAGAGCAGCGCGACGGCGACCACGATCGCGACCTCGGCGCCGATCAGCAGCAGCGCGGCGGCGTGGAGGCCCGTCAGCGGCGCGCCGGCGAGCAGCGACATCGCCGCAAATCCGGCGCCCATGATCCCGATCTGCAGCCACAGCGTGGCGAGCAGGCCCAGGTACTTGCCGACCAGGAACTCTCCGCGGCCGATCGGCTTCGAGAGGATCGTGAAGATGGTGCGGCGATCGACTTCGCGGTGCACGAGGTGGATCCCGACGAAGACCGCGATCGCGATCGCGAAGATGCGGATCGAAGCGAAGCCGACGTCCTGCAGGATGCGCTCGCGCTCGACATAGGAGAGCGTCGCGAGCAGGACGCCCGTTCCGATCAGCGCGAGCGCGAAGAAGAGCAGCGTGTAGAGCACGCGACTGCGCACGGCCTCGCGCGCGGTGTTGCCGGCGATCGCGAAGATCCGCTCCAGCGAGCTCATCGGCGTGCCCCCTGCCCGACTGCGGAGAGGAACAGGTTTTCGAGCGAGGCGCGGCGCGGCGACACCGACACGACCTCCGCCCCCGCAGCGAGCGCCTCGCTGAGCACGTCGGGAACGCGTTTGTGCGGCACCGAGAGCTCGATCCGCTCGCCGAGTCCGCGCAGCGCGCCGAACTCGCGGCCCTCGAGCACCTCGACCAGCGCCGGGACGACGCCCGTCAGCACCACCTCGGTGTCGAGTTCGTCCTCGCCGAGCACGGCGTGCGGATCGCCCTCGTAGCGGATCTCGCCCTGCACGATGATCGCGACGCGATGACACAACATCTCCACGTCGGAGAGGATGTGCGTGTTCATGAACACGGTCTTGCCCTCCGCGTGCAGCCGCACGATCAGGTCGCGGATTTCCTTGCGGCCGATCGGATCGAGGCCGCTCATGGGCTCGTCGAGGAACACGACCTTCGGGTCGTGGACGAGCGCCTGCGCGATGCCGACGCGCTGCAGCATGCCCTTCGAATAGGTGCGCAGCCGCGCGTCGCCCGCGTGCGCGAGTCCGACCCAGTCGAGCAGCATCGCGACGCGCGCCGCGCGCTCGGAGCGCGGCACGCCGCACACCTTCGCGTAGAAACGCAGCAGCTCGCGGCCGGTCAGGTAGTCGTAGAAGTACGGCGCCTCGGGCAGGAACCCGACGTGGCGGCGGAACTCCGTCTCGCGCACGTCGTGCCCGAGCACGCGTGCGCTGCCCGCGTCGGCGCGGATCAGGCCCATCAGGATCTTCAGCGTCGTCGTCTTGCCGGCGCCGTTGGGCCCGACGAAACCGAAGATCTCGCCCTCGCGCACCGAGAACGACACCCCTGCGAGCGCGCGCTTCGCGCGCATCCCGATCCCGCTGCGGAAGGTCTTCACGAGGCCGTCGACGCGGACGGCGCAGTCGCGTTCGCTCAACCTTCGTCTCCCTTCTCGCGTTCCCGCCGCGACCATTCCTCGAGTCGCTTCT